>NZ_JAAGPG010000205.1:0-14253 GCF_017104665.1 Burkholderia sp. Se-20378
GTGTACTGCTGCGTGTGTATTGTCTGGTTTTTTTTGTTGTAGTGACCCTGCCCCCACCGTGATCTACACGCTGGCGCTCACTCTTTCCCTACACGGCGCGCTTCCGATCGGCCGCGAGCCAGCTGACCGGCGGCGATGCGCTGACGCCGGCCGCACTGTCGCAGATGGGTGGCGCGCAGCAATCGGTGTCGCAGGCGCTCGGCCAGGCATTTGCGAGCGGTGGCGCGACGCACGGGCCGATCGACAAGCAGGCGTTCAGCAACGGCCTCGCGTCGCTCGGGCAGGGGCTCACGCAGTATTCGCAACTTCAGTCGGGGCTCGGCAATCTCGGCTCGACGAGCGCGGCGTCGCTGTTGCAGTCGGGCCTGAATCCGCAGAACATGCAGGCTGCGTCGTATATCGCGCAAAGCGCGCCGGGCCAGTTGCAGTCGCTCGCGACGACCCTCAGCCAGGCCGTGCAGTTTGCGACGAGCCAGGGCATTTCGGTGCCGTCGGTCGCATCGTCCGCGCTGAAGCTGCTGCCGTAACGTTGCGCGGGGCCGCGCGCGATGCGGTGCCGGCAGCGCGCGCGACGCGAAGATGGCCCCGCCCAACATGGGGATTCCGCACGATGCTATCGTGGCGTGTCCCTTTTTTCGGTGCAGGTTCATGACAGACACGTTTGACCTCTCGCGCTATTTCTCCCGCATCGGCTACGACGGCCCGGTCGAGCCGACGCTCGACGTGCTGCGCCAGCTGCATCTGCTGCACCCGCAGGCGATTCCGTTCGAAAACCTCAATCCGCTGACCGGCGCGCGCGTCGCGCTCGACCTGCCTTCGATCGTCGACAAGGTGCTCGCGCATCGCCGCGGCGGCTACTGCTTCGAACTCAACAAGCTGTTCTACACCGCGCTCACGACGATCGGCTTTCGCGTGACGCCGATGATCGCGCGCGTGCGCTGGATGCAGCCGCCGGAAGCCGCCACCGCGCATACGCACATGCTGCTGCGCATCGATCTCGATGGCGCGGCCTGGCTCGCGGACATCGGCTTCGGCAGCGCGACGCTCACCGCGCCGCTGCGTTTCGTGCCGGACGAGCGGCAACTGACGCCGCACGGCGTGTTCCGCGTCGTCGCCGCGCCGGTCGACGGTGAATTCGACATGCAGATCGAGACGCCCGACGGCTGGCAGACCACCTATCGCTTCCAGCCGAAGCGGGTCGAGTGGATCGATTACGACGCCGCGAACTGGTTCACGTCGACATATCCCGAATCGATCTTCCTGCATAACCTGATCGCCTGCCGCGTGCTGCCGGACGGCCGTGCGGCGCTGCGCAACACCACGCTGACGATTCGCGACGCGGCGGGCGTCGGGCGCACCGTCACGTTCGACGATGCGGCAGCATGGGGCGAGTGCCTGCGCGACACGATCGGCATCGACACGACGGGATTCGATCTCGACGCGCTGTTCGCGCGGCTGGCGGCGCGCAGCGCGGCGTCAGACGAGCGCGGTCCGGTGACGAACGGGCAGGCTGCCGCGCGCTGAAGGTAGCGGGGCGATTGCGCGGCAACCGTCCCCAGGGCTACTTCATCTTGCTGCGGCTGCGCACGACCGCGGCCGGTCGCTTCTGCGTGAGACGGTGCAGTGGCGTCGTGACCATCGCGGCGATCGCAAGCGCGAGGAGCGCGCAGCGAGCGGGGTCAGCACCTGCACCGACACGAAGCGGGCCAGCGCCGTCAATGCCGACGACACAGCAGCGTGCAGCCGAGGATCGCGCTCGTCAGGCCGGGGATGTGCGTAAACCACGTGATCGAGTGCCGCGCGGTGCTGTGCAACACCGCGCATGAGCCTGGAGGCAACGGGCACGGACGAGCATGTGTGTGCGCTCGATTCCGGCCGGTTGCCCCGTTTTGCCCGATCAGCGCTTGGCGTAGTCAGAATATACCGCCGTGATATGCGGATCAAACGATACATTCGTCTCGCCTATCTTCAGTTCGACAGAATACTGAACGTTTGTTCCTGTCCCGTGAATAACTGCAGTCCACCATTGGCCGTCATGCCCGGTTATCTGATGAGGCTGAAAATTCGTGAACGTGGTATTCACGTCCCCGGTAATTCCGGTAATGGAAACGCTCGGCTCCTGGCTGATTGAGTAAACGCGCCAGATAATGGTGTCCCCGTCCTGGCAGTACGTGAGCAATTCGTCAGTACCCTCGGTTTTGTAGTTTTGGGCGGCGGGGTAGGTGGTGTCGGAGTCGTCCGCCATATAGACGAAGTCGCCAACCCCTTTGTTTGCAATTTGCCCATCGTTTGCTTCGAGTGCACCAGTTGTATTTACCGCAACAAGTACATTGATGGTGTTGGACATGATGACCTCTTTGAGTAATAGCTAAATTTCCTGTCCATTATCAGGACAGGGTGAGAAATTATTGAAAGATTTTCCTGATGCCCGGCCGGAATCCAAAGGCGCTCATGGGCGGGCCAGGTAATTCATGAATCGGCGAAATTTGCTGTCATTCAGGGATTTGGTGTCCCACTCCGGCGCGGTCACGGGTGAATCAAGAAAGATGAAACTGAATCCGGACCCGGCCGCCTGGGCATTGCCGTGACAACCCATGCAGCCGCCCATGTTAAGACTGTTCCCGTTGTGTGCAACGTTGGTCAGGTTGCTTCCGCTTTTGGTGAAATCGGAAATGGTAAATTTTTTATTCCTGAAATCATCGAACTCTCCACTGAACCGCTGGAGGTTGTAGTCGGTTTCGATAACGCTATTGGCTTGATAGTAGGTCGATCGTGGGAATCGGTCGATTCCGGGAATCTTTTCTCCAAGCGGTGTGTTTTGAACGTTGATGAGCTTGTAGTACAGCCAGACGGGTGGCGACTTGAAATTCCTGGATGCTGCATATGACCGGATCTTGTCGTGAGCCAGCCTGTTCGTGTTTATTATTTCGTCGGGTATGTCATTTATTCTCTTGTTGACGAGAATTATCCCGCCATCGAGCAGGCCGGAACTGTGATCTTGGGTGTCTTTGATGTTCTGGTAGTAAAGCTGTTTGTTTGGTGTGGCAGGGTAACTTCCCGGACGCACGAATGTTTGGGTCGTTTTGGGGGTGGCGTTGTTGGAGATCACATTAGGCGTCATCGGTGTTGTGTTCTTCAATGCGCTCTTGTAATTTCCATCTTCATCTTCGACTGCATTCCCGGCGGCATCCGTTATATTGTCCGTCTGCTCGAAGGTCGTATAAATGAAATAGGGGGCGGATTTTGTCTTTCTGATAATGTGCAATCCGACGAGCCCCATGACTTCATCGGTGGCCTTGATGTGCTTTCCGTCGTCCTGGCTTTCGTAGTGACGCGTCAGGGCTGTATAAAAGCGTCCGGATTTTATTTCGTCAGGCGTCAATCTTCTCCATCCAGCCTTGATCTCGATGGAGTCTATCGGGAGGCTGACGCACCTGGCTTTGGAGGGATTGCCGTCGCAATTGGTGGAGCCGGCTATCGGGTCGCGTTTGTATTGTTTGACGAAATCGGCCGTCGCCTGGAATATGGTCGGGGTGGAGCCTGGCGGGTTCGACCATAATGGGTCGGGCGCTAGCGGATCCCACCACTTGTTTGCGGTAATGTACCTGTATTCATTTCTATTGGCTTTTGCCATGAAGAGAATCTGCGCATTTTTATCCAGCGGCACGCTCGACACGACGCCTGCATAAATTTTGTTCAGACCGATCTGGCTGTTCTCGTCGAGATTGATCCAGGGCGTCGGCCCGGTAGACGGGGCGACATTTCCTTGCCCATAGCTATAATTCGGCCTGTCATCGTAGCCATAATCGCTGGCGGCTCCTTTTGCAAAGGCCGCGGCATTGTCGGTCGGGAATATTTCAACTTTTCCGCGAAAAGTGTGCCAGACGAGCGGGTCTTTGTACTGGGGATCACCAAACGGCAAGCTCGTGTCAGGATAATCCCGCTTTTGATTATTGGTATCTTTGGCAAGTGCGGGCCAGTTCAGCGCAATGAACTGATTCCACGCAAAAGCGGCGGCCTGCTGCAATGTTGCGTGAGGCGCATCGGAGTTGTTGAGATCCTCGGGCAGCGACGAACTGATCTGGATCGGATTGCTCGCATCGTCACCAGGGGAACTGCTCATCCCGATGACTGGGTAAATCGTGAGCGACACGCCCCCTGCGATCAGCATCGCGGCGCGTAGTAAGCGGTCGCGGCATTTTCCAGGCTGCAACATATTATGTTCTCCTGATCGAGGATTCCTGGTTCCGATAGCGGTTTTCCAGAGGGCCGCAGGCAGATTCTCCATTGCATGCGGACGCTACGACTTCTCGCACGCCACGGTCCTGGGCCCTCGTTCCATTCCTGACGATCCCGAGTCACGCGAAATCGCTACCCGGCCCGTCCTGAAGACTATTCGTCGCCGGATCGGGTGACCGGCTTGCCGAGGTACGCCTTGACATCGTCAGCGGATGCCTTGGGAAACATCTTTTCGATGAGCTGCTGATTGGCTTTGTAGAAGTTTCTGATGCCGCCCGCGAGCTGAAGCGAATAGTCGAGAGATACACGGTGCACGTTGTCGCTCGCGGGCTGCGTCCCCTGCGGCGGCGGCGGTTCCGGCGGCATCCCCGGTCCGAATGGCGTCCCCGAGGGAATGTTGCGGAACCACCATGCAGTGACATAGTCGGATGCCCCCTTGGGCGGAATCAAGTCTGCACTCAACGGCCACTGGGAAGTCGAGTGACACGACATGCAAGCCGATCTCGGGTTGTCGACCGGACCGTTGAGTCGGTTCTGATAACCGTAATGGGGCAGCTTGACGTCCGGATTGAGCCAGGTCTGGGTCAGCTTGCCGGATCCCGTGTAACCGGGATCATTGCCCCACATGACACCGACGGGATAAACCTGCTCCCAATTCCTTAGCGGCTTCAGTTTCGGCCTCCCGTCGCCGACAGCGAGTTCCGAACTCCCCGACAGGTTCGTTTTCGGTGGCTTCGCGCCTCCGTAGACAAAGGTACCGAATACCCAGCCGGTGGCCGGTGAACGGTTGTCCTTCACCGCAATGTCGATCTGCAGCAAGCGAACCGTCGTGACGCAGCGCTTGCTATCCTGCGTCGGGTTTGGGTCGTGTACGTCACAATAAACGTAGGCCTTCCACTCGGGCGCGCCGGCGAGATAGGGAACCTCGTTAGGGGTGGCCGTCGTAAAAAGCAGCTTCCCCGAGACGGTTCCTTCAGGAAAGATTGCGGCATTCGGATCGGGCTTTCCATGATCTTTCCAGACCTTCCCGAACGTAACGCCGCCCGGCTCGTTGTAGAAGCCGACCGCGTAGTTATTCCAGTATGACTTTTGTGTTTTGGCGAGTTCGAGCGGTTCTGATACACGTTCTCGCGTCAATCCATGGATGAACTCACGCCCTTCCTTGCCGTGATCCTGCCAGGGAGCGTGATACCAGTTGCGCCTCGAATTGAGCGCTGGATCGAAATTGGATTCGCTTTCTGCGGGGTTCCCCCGGATATTTCCTTCGTAGAAATAGGTGAGAGCGGACAGGATGTAGCGTTTGGTGTCGGTAATCGGATCGTATTTAAGCCACGGCTTGTAATCTTTCTTCACGTCATCGGGGTAGTTCTGCGACAGCTTGAAAACGTGGCCCGGCCAGCCCGGCAAAGGGTTCATCAGGGCATCGCAGAATGGTGTCGACGGTGTGTCGCATTCGCCGCTGTCGACGCCTTTTGCATTCGCTGGCAGAGCGGTGCCGGTCACCGATGTGAAAGCGCCCGCGTATATCGCTGCTGCCGCCCAGCGGGAAACGCGCCAACCTGAGCTCGAGACATTGCTGGCATTCATGGAAACTCCGGGGCTGTATTGTTTAATTTTTTAACGACAAGCGTAATGGATCGGCGAAAATCGCAACATCGCACGTGACTGTGTCAACGAATGCCGGAATAGTTTGGAAAAACGCAAAACTCGAATTTCATTGAATTCAAATAAGGCCCATTCAGACTAGTTTGAGTATGAGCGCTTTACAACTATCATTTTTGGCAAAAAGGACGTCGATCGTTGAGTGTTATGAGAGGGAGTCCATATAGTGGGTCGCGGCGATTTAAATGGGTGTATGTGTTGTCGCGACCGCATCGGCCAAACCCGGCCGCCCAGGCAGTTGACTTTTGCTAGATTGCTAGCATACTAGCCATCATGACCGATGAAGAAGTGAAGCAATTCAATGTGTACCTGCCGCTGGGCCTGATCCGGCAGGTCAAGCATCGCGCCATCGAAACGGAGCAATCGCTGTCCGCGCTGGTGGCCGACGCATTGCGCGCGTACCTGGCTGCGCCGCCGCCGGGCGCGGGGCCGTCCACCAAGGAGGAGTGACATGTCATCCGAGCGAATCGAAGCCGTGTACCTGACGACGCACAACTGGGGCAAGTCGGCGAAGTTCTTCCAGGCGCTGGGTTTCACGCTGGAGTTCGAAACCGATCACCAGTCGGGCCAGCTGCGCAGCGGCGACGGCCCCTTTCTGTTCATCGCCGAAGTGCCGTCGAGCGAGACGCCGGACCTGCAGGTCGTGCTCAAGGTCGCGGATGAACAGGCGGTGCAGCCGCAGCCGATCGTCGACGTCGTCACGCCGTTCGAGGACACCCACTGGGGTACGCGCGACATGACCGTGCGCGATCCGGACGGCCGTGTATGGCGCCTGCAGGCGCCGGGCAAGCAGGGCGCGTGAGGCAGCCATGACCGAACCCCGCGAGAACGCTCCCGAAAACGCCCCCGACAGCACGGCCGCGCGTGTCGCGCTCTGGCGCGCACTGCACGTCGAACTCGACGCTCCGCCGGTGCTCGCCGACGAAGTCGGGCTGCAATTGCTCGCGCCGGAACTCGGCTGGCAGCAGCGCGGCGACATGGATCCGCAGTTCACGCGGCCGTTCCGTGCGTCGATCGTCGCGCGGGCGCGCTTCATCGAGGATTGGGTGGTCGAGCAGGCCGCGCGCGGCGTGAGCCAGTACGTGATCCTTGGCGCGGGCCTCGACAGCTTCGTGCAGCGCCGGCCCGACATGGCGTCGCGCGTGACCGTCTTCGAAGTCGACCCGCCCGCGCCACAGGCGTGGAAGCAGCGCCGCCTGGTCGAGCTCGGTTTCGGCGTGCCCGACTGGCTGCGTTTCGTGCCGGTCGATTTCGAGGCGAAACAGTCGTGGCGCGCAGCGCTCGTCGGTGCGGGCTTCGACGCCGGCAAGCCGGCGGTCGTGGTGTCCACCGGCGTCAGCATGTACCTGACGCACGAAGCGAATGCGGCCGCGTTGCGCGAAGTCGCGTCGCTCGCGCCGGGCTCGACGCTCGCGATGACGTTCCTGCTGCCGCTGGAAAATGCGGATCCGGATGTGCGCCCCGGGCTGGAAATGGCCGCGAAGGGCGCGCGCGCCAGCGGTACGCCGTTCATCAGCTTCTTCATGCCGGCGCAGATCCAGGCGCTCGCACGGGAGGCCGGCTTCGCGCACGCGGCACACGTATCGGCCGCCGATCTGACGCGCCGTTACTTCGCCGATCGCACCGACGGCCTGCGGCCGCCGAACAACGCGGAAGAACTGCTGGTCGCGACGGTCTGAGCCGTCGCGACCACCGCGACCACGCTGACCATCACGCCCGTTCGAGCACGGCCATTTCCCGCACGACCACGAGTAGCACCGCGAGGCTCGCGCCGCCCGATGCGCGCAGGTCCGCGAGCAGGTGCTCGTAGCGCACGAGCGCGGCTTCGCGGCGTTCGCGCCACGCACCGACGATCGTCTCCGGCGTCGTCGAATCCGGCGATTCCGCGAGCGCGCTCGTCGCGAGCGTGCGCTTGAGGCGCGCGACTTCCGCGAGCGCGGCGGCGCGCGCCAGCATGTCCCAGTGCGTCGGTGTCGGCAGCGTCGCCGCGCGCTCGCCGATCCAGCTGTAATTGAGCAGCGTGCCGAGCGAGAAATAGACGCCCGCGACGAGTTCGAGGCTGCGGTTGCTGGTCGCGGCCACTTCGGCGATGTCGAGCAGCGCGGCCGAGATGTCGCCGCTCGCGACGCGCACCGCAAGCGCGCTGTCGACGCCGGCTTCGACCAGCACGCGCTGCCGTTCGGACAGCGCGTCGAGATCGTCGGCCGGCAGCAGCGACGGCAGTTGCGGCGCAAGCCGCTCCGCCGCGTCGCGACAGCGCGCGATCAGCTCGGTGACGCCACCATCGGCCACCGCGCCGGATTGCAGATGCCGCAGGAACCACAGCGCCGCGCGCTCCAGCAGCCGCGCGACGTCGACGAACATGCGCGCCTGCACGTCGTCGGCGACGCGGTTGTCGAGCGCGTCGATGTCGCGCCACACCGCATCGAGGTCGAACACGTCGCGCGCCATGATGCACGCGCGCACGATGTCGCCGGGCTTCGCGTCGGTCTCCTCCATCAGCCGGTGCACGAACGCGCAGCCGACGCGGTTCACGAGTGCGTTGGTCAGGTGCGTCGCGAGAATCTCGCGGCGCAGCGGATGGCGGCGCATCGGCTCGCTGAAACGCTGCTGCAGCGGTTTCGGGAAGTAGTCGACGAGCATCGCGGCCACCAGCGGATCCTCGGGCACGTCGGATTCGAGCAGCGCGTCGTACAGCCACATCTTGCTGTACGCGAGCAGCACCGCGCGCTCCGGCGACGTGAGGCCGAGCTTCGCGGCCTGGCGTTCGGCCACTTCATCGTCGGTCGGCAGGAATTCGATCACGCGGTTCAGCCGGCCCGCGCGTTCGAGCCAGCGCATCAGGCGCGCCTCGGCGTCGAGCAGCTCGACCGCATAGCGGCCGGCGATCGACAGCGCCTGCGTCTGATAGTAGTTGTCGCGCAGCACGAGCAGCCCGACTTCGTCGGTCATCTCCGCGAGCAGCGCGTTGCGCTGCTTCTCGGTCATCTCGCCGTCGGACACGACGAGCCCGAGCAGGATCTTGATGTTGACTTCGTGATCCGAGCAATCGACACCGGCCGAGTTGTCGATCGCATCGGTGTTGATGCGGCCGCCGCGCTGCGCGAACTCGATCCGGCCGAACTGCGTGCAGCCGAGGTTGCCGCCTTCGCCGACCACCTTGCAGCGCAGGTCCGTGCCGTTCACGCGCACCGCGTCGTTCGCGCGGTCGCCGACCTGCAGGTGGGTTTCGCGCGCGGCCTTCACGTAGGTGCCGATGCCGCCGTTGTACAGCAGGTCGACCGGCGCCTGCAGGATCGCGCGGATCAGCTCGGCCGGCGGCAGCGCGTGCGCGTCGATGCCGAGCGCGGCCTGCACGGCCGGCGACAGCGGGATCGTCTTCGCGGTGCGCGGGTAGACGCCGCCGCCCGACGAGATCGACGCCGGATCGTAGTCGGCCCAGCTCGAGCGTTCGAGTGCGAACATGCGCGCGCGCTCCGCGAAGCTCGTCGCGGGATCGGGGTTCGGGTCGAGGAACACGTGCCGGTGATCGAACGCGGCGACGAGCCGGATATGCGGCGACAGCAGCATCCCGTTGCCGAACACGTCGCCCGACATGTCGCCGACGCCGACCACCGTGAAGTCGGTCGTCTGCGTATCGATGCCCATCTCGCGGAAGTGCCGCTTCACCGATTCCCACGCGCCGCGCGCGGTGATCGCCATCTTCTTGTGGTCGTAGCCGACCGAGCCGCCGGACGCGAATGCGTCGTCGAGCCAGAAGCCGTATTCGTGCGAGATCGCGTTCGCGTAGTCGGAGAAGGTGGCCGTGCCCTTGTCGGCGGCGACGACCAGGTACGGGTCATCCGGATCGTGACGCACGACGTCGGGCGGCGGCACGATCGCGTTGCTCACCAGGTTGTCGGTCAGGTCGAGCAGGCCGCGCAGGAAGGTCTGGTAGCACGCGATGCCTTCGCGCATCCACGCTTCGCGATCGCTCGGCGGCGGCGGGTTCTTCACGACGAAGCCGCCTTTCGAGCCAACCGGCACGATCACGACGTTCTTCACCATCTGCGCCTTCATCAGCCCGAGCACCTCGGTGCGGAAATCCTCGCGTCGATCCGACCAGCGCAGGCCGCCGCGCGCGACGCGTCCGCCGCGCAGGTGCACGCCTTCGACACGCGGCGAATACACCCAGATCTCGAACATCGGTTTCGGTTCGGGCAGGCCCGGCACTTTCGCCGGATTGAACTTGAACGACAGGTACGGTTTCGATTCGCCGTTCGCGTCGAGCAGGAAGTAGTTCGTGCGCTCGGTCGCATTGATCACGCCGAGGAACTGGCGCAGGATGCGGTCCTCGTCGAGGTTCGGCACCTGGTCGAGCGCGCCTTCGATCGCTTTCAGCAGCCGTTCGGCCTGCACGTCGCGCGTGTCGCCGGTGGCCGGGTCGAAACGCAGCAGGAACAGCTCGACGAGCTGCCGCGCGATCGCCGGGTTGCCGGTCAGCGCGCGCTCGATATACGCGTCGCTGAAGGTCGAGCCGACTTGCCGCAGATACTTCGCATACGCACGCAGGATCGTCACTTCGCGTGCGCTCAGGTGGGCGCGCAGCACGAGGCGGTTGAAGTCGTCGTTCTCGATCCGGCCGCTCCAGATCTGGTCGAACGCATCCTCGAACAGGCCCTTCACGCGTTCGATGTCGAACTCGGTGTCGTCGGCGAGTTCGAGACCGAAGTCGTGTACCCACGCATGTGCGGCATCCTGGGTCTGGATCCGGTACGGCCGCTCCTCGTCGACGCGCACGCCGAGATGCTCGAGCATCGGCAGGCTGCGCGACAGCGCGATCGGGTCCCCTGCTCGATAGACCTTGAAGCGGAACGCACGTGCCTCGGCCTCGATCGGCCGGTACAGGTTCATCGCGAGCTGCCCCGAATCCTTCACGCGCTCGATCAATTCGATGTCGCGCACGGCGGTGCGCGCCGGATAGTCGTCGCGATAGCCGGCCGGGAACGAGTCGGCGTAACGCTGCAGCAGGCGGTTGCCTTGCTCTTCGCCGAATGCGTCGAGCAGCGCGTCGGCGAGGTCGTCCTGCCAGCGGCGCGTGACCTGCACGAGCCGCGTTTCGAGCTCGCGCGTGTCGACGTCGGGCATCGTGCCCGGTTCCGCGTGCACGACGAAATGAATGCGTGCGATCGCCGATTCCGACAGCAGCGGCGTGAATTCGACGTTCACGCCGTTATACGCATCGACGAGCAGCTTCGCAATGCGCCGGCGCAGGTCGGTGTTGTACTTGTCGCGCGGCACGAACACGAGGCACGACACGAAGCGGTCGAAGCGGTCGCGGCGCACGAACAGGCGCGTGCGCTGGTGTTCCTGCAGCCGCAGGATGCCGAGCGCGATGTCGTAGAGCTGGTCTTCGTCGGCCTGGAACAGCTCGTCGCGCGGATAGGTTTCGAGCACCGTCACGAGCGACTTGCCGAGATGACCCTTCGGCAGGAAGCCCGCGCGCCGCACGATGTTCGCGCACTTGCGGCGCACGATCGGGATCTCGGCGCTCGACACCATGTAGGCGGTCGACGTGTAGAGCCCGATGAAGCGGCGCTCGCCGGCGACCTTGCCGTCGGGCCCGACGAGTTTCACGCCGACGTAGTCGAGATAGCCGGGCCGGTGCACGGTCGCGCGCGAGTTCGCCTTGGTCAGGAAGATCGGCCAGGAGCCGGTGATGATGTCGGCGGCGGCTTGCGGCAGAGGCGTGACGTCGGGTGCGCCCGACGTGCGCAGCGATTCGCGCAGGATGCCGAAGCCGGTGCCTTCGATGCCGCGCAGCCCGAAACCCGTGCCGTCCGATACCAGCGCATAGTCGCGCTGGCCGAGGAACGTGAAGTGATCGGCGGCCATCCATTCGAGGAATGCGCGCGCCTCGATGTCTTCCGCGGTCGATTCGCGCGCTTTCATTTCCTTGATCGTCGCGCGCGCGATGTCGACGATCTTCGGCCAGTCTTCCACCGACGCGCGCACGTCGCCGAGCACGTGCGCGATGTCGTTGCGTAACGTGTTGAGCAGCGCGGCATCGCCGCAGCGGTCGACTTCGAAATGGATGAACGACGCGAGCTGCGACTGGCCGTCGCCGGGCGTCGCGCCGCCCGCATCGACGCGCTCGATGCCGCCATCGCGACCGCGCCAGATGCGGAATACCGGGTGCAGTGCCGAATGCAGCGCGAGCCCGAGACGGTTGACGGCCATCGTCACCGAGTCGACGAGGAACGGCATGTCGTCGTTGACGATCTCGATGACCGTGTGGTCGGAGTGCCAGCCGTGCTGTTCGAGGATCGGGTTGTACACGCGCAGCCGTTCGCTGCCGGGCACGAATTTCTGGGCGGTCTGCCAGTGCGCCATCGCGGCGCCGTAGAGATCGGCGATGCTGCGGCTCTGCAGATCGTCCGCATCGACGAAATCGTAGTAATGACGCAGGAAGGGTTCGACGATCCGGAACGTGGCTTCGGGCAGGCGCCCGCGCGCGAATTCGACGACGTCCGAGAGCAGGTGTGCGACGACTTCCTCGTTCTTCGCTTCCATGGCGGTCTCCTCGTCGGGTGGCCATCGGCTGCTGCGTCTGTCCGGCATTATGCGCCGATTGCGTGACAAAGCGATGTGCGGGCGCACAACGACGGGCGGCCCGAGGAAGCCGCGTGCGGCGCCCGTCGCGGGCGCCGCAGCGTATGGTTCAGGTCAGTTCCGGTGGCTTCAGGTCGGGATGCCGTTTGTAGAGCGGGTTCATGAAATCAAGCAGCATCGTGTTCAACAGAGAAGAAACGAATTCTCGATAGGCAACGAATTCGGCATCCGGGCACGATGCTTTGACTGCCAGTAGAGAACGATCGAGATCAGCCCCCATTTGTAAGATCATATCGTTCAGGGCGGTTGCGACTTGCTTGTCGGTAATCATGTGTTCACCTGGTTAGCATCCTGCCAACGCGTTGCAACTGTTGACGCAGTTCCAGAATTTGAAGCCGACGTTGCCGGTTGGCAAAGTCATTGCAGAACACTTGGCTCGACACATTGCTCTCCATTGTGCGCAGGATTTGTTTCTGGGTTGAGGCGTCAAGCCTGGGTTCATTGCTGGCGGCAACACCGATGAACGGTGATTGGCTGGCTAGCGTGTCGAATGTGGCATCGTGATTTTTGTATTTCCTGGCGTCAATGTGAATATATCGGGATAACTAATTGATTAGAGCAGGCGACGGCGAAGGCGAACCTGCATCAGAGAAACGAAGGCTGCGCGCTATCGTGGTCCGGCGGCGCGCAGTCTAGATGAGGAGACGCTCAGCGCTCGTCGCTCCACAGCTTCCCAGCCGTCGCCCAGTTCTCCTTCTTCACGTCGGTGAGGATGATATCGACCGAGCCCGGCTCGCAGCCGAGCGTCTCGCACGTGACGCGCGTGATGGCTTCGACGAATTCGCGCTTCTGGTCGACGGTGCGGCCTTCGAAGAGCTGGATATTGAAAGTCGGCATGAAGGAATGCTCCGATGGTTGGGGTGAATGATTCGTTGCGAGCCGGCGGCGTCAGTCGCGATACGTCGGATCGATCCGGTCGAGCCGGCGCAGCAGCGCCGGCCATTCCAGTTCGCCCTCGATCGCGCCGCCGTCGCGCAGCTGTTCGGCGGTGCGGTCGGCGATGGCCGGATCGGGCAGCACGAGCGGCCCGCCGCCGGCCTGCGCGCGCACCTGGATATCGCACGCCTTGATCAGCGTATCCATCAGCACATAGGCTTCGGCCACGGTGCGGCCGACCGTCAGCGTGCCGTGATTGCGCAGGAGCATCGCGGATTTCGCGCCGAGGCTCGCGGTCAGCCGCGCGCCTTCGGCCGGCGAGAACGCGAGCGCCTCGTAGTCGTGGTACGCGAGGTCGCCATGAAAGCGCAGCGCATGCTGCGACGCGGGCAGCAGCCCGTCGCGCTGGATCGACACGGCGATGCCGGCCGTATTGTGCAGATGCATCACGCACACGGCGTCGGCGCGCTCGGCGTGCACGGCCGCGTGCAGCGCGAAGCCCGTCACGTTGACCGCATGCTCGCTGTCACCGATCCGGTTGCCGGCCAGGTCGATCTTCACGAGATTCGACGCGCGGACTTCGTCGAACGTGAGGCCGAACGGGTTGATCAGGAAGTGACCGGGCTCGCCGGGCACGGTCGCGGAAAGGTGCGTGTAGATCAGGTCGTCCCAGCCGTTCAGCGCGACGAGCCGGTACGCGGCGGCGAGGTCGACGCGCATGTGGCGTTCGGCGTCCGAGATCGGGCCGCCGGGTTTCACGGCATCAGGACGGTGTGCGAATGACGACATCGGGTTCTCCGAGGGTGAAGCGGCGCGCAACGATCA
>NZ_JAAGPG010000206.1:0-14408 GCF_017104665.1 Burkholderia sp. Se-20378
CCGGTTCTGCGCGCGGAGCGCGCACGGCGAGTGGGGCGGCGAGGGCTGCGGGGCGCGCGGGCCGCGGGCGCCGCGTGGCGCCGGGCACGCGGTGTCGTATCTCGTCGATACGCTGAGCCGCGCGGCGCCGGGGAGCGTGACGCTGTGCGCGCTCGGCCCGTTGACGAACATCGCGACCGCGCTGGTCGAAGCGCCGCAGATTCGCGGCGCGCTGCGCGAAATCGTGCTGATGGGCGGCGCGTTCTTCGAGCGCGGCAACATCACGCCGGCCGCCGAATTCAACATCTACGTCGATCCGCAAGCAGCCGAAGTCGTATTCGGCAGCGGCGTGCCGATCGTCGTGCTGCCGCGCGACGTCGCGGTGAAGGCGCCGATCACGCCGGCGCGCGTCGCGCCGTTCCGCGCGCTCGGCAACCGCTGCGGCGCGATCGTTGCCGACATCATGGATGCCGAGCTGGCGTACAACAAGAAGCGGCGCGGCGTCGAAGACGCGCCGATGTACGACCCGACCGCGGTCGGCTATCTCGTCGATCCGACGCTGTTCGGCGGCCGCAAGGTGAACGTGATGGTCGAGACGACCGGGCAGTGGACGCTCGGCGAGACCGTCGTCGACTGGAACGGGCGCAGCGGCCGCGCGGCGAATGCGACGTGGATCAACGAGGTCGACGCGGAGCGCTTCTACGCAGCGCTCGTCGAGCGCATCGCGAAGCTGCCCTGAACGCGGGCAGTCGCGCGGCGAACAATGAGCGGTGAACGTGAACGCGATCAGATGTGCTTCGCAATCCACTCGCGGCACGTACGCACGTGCGGGCCGCGATCGTCGCCGGCGAGCGAGATCAGCGAGATCGCGCGCGTGACGCGCGGCTTGTCGACGCGCAGCGCGACGAGTTCGGGGTCGTGCAGATGCATCGTGTAGAGGCTCGGCAGCACGGCAGTCGCGAGGCCGTTGCGCGCAAGCGCGTAGAGCGGCTCGGTGTATTCCATCCGGTACGTGACGTTCAGGCGCAGCTTCTCGGCGCCGCCGGTGCGATGCAGCGATTCGCTGACGCTGCCGCGCACGAACACCGCGAGCTCGCGATCGACGAGCTTGGCCCACGTGACGCTCTTCGCGCGGGCGAGCGGATCGTCATGCCGCACGACGATCACGATCTCGTCCTCGAAGAGCTGCCGGTAGCGCAGCGTGCCGTCGTCGCTGTCCGGCTCGCGCACGCCGATGCCGAGATCCGCGACGCTGTCGCGCACGGCTTCGACGAGCGCGCTGTTCGGCAGGTCGGTGAGCGTGAAGCGCAGCGTCGGATGGGCGTCGCGCAGTGCGTTGAGCGCGGGCAGCAGGCGGCCCGCGACCGACGGGATGAACGCGATGCGCACGGTCTGGATGCGTTCGCCGATGAGCCGCGTCATGTCGTCGAAGGTGCCGCGCGCCTGGTTGAGCAGGCGTTCGGCGAGCGGCAGCACGGCTTCGCCGGCGGACGTCAGCGTGAGCCGGTGCGCGGAGCGCGCGAACAGGCGCCCGCCGAGCAGGAACTCGATCTGGCGGATCGACGCGGTGAGCGCGGGCTGCGTGAGCGACAGCGCCTGCGCGGCTTGCGTGAAGCTGCGTGCGTGGGCGAGCACGACGAAGTGCTGGACCTGCCGCAGCGTAAGTGCGGGCAGCAGCGACGAGCGGTCGGACGACATCGGGCAATAACGGTCGGGATGCGGTACGCGGCAGTATAAGACCGCGCTGCGTGAATCGACACAGGACAATATTCGGAATCACAGGAGAACCACCATGTCAGCGACTGACACGATGCCGGCGCGAGCGCCGGCCAACTGGCTCGAACGCCGCTTCGCGCTCGCCGCGCGCGGCACCAGCGTGCGCACCGAGACGATCGCGGGCGTCACGTCGTTTCTCGCGGCCGCGTACCTGCTCGTCGTGATCCCGTCGCTGCTCGCGACAGGCGGGATGGAGCGCGGCGCGGCGACGACCGCGACGATCATCGTGTTCGTGCTGTTCACGACGCTGATGGGGCTCTACGCGAACCTGCCGTTCCTCGTCGGCCCCGGCATCGGCGGCTCGGTGATCATCGGCGTGACGCTCGCGACGACGGAGCACGTGGGCTGGCAGACGGGCCTCGGCATCGCCTGCGTATCGGGCGTGCTGTTCTTCCTGCTGACGATTCTCGGCGCGCGCGGCGTGGTGGTGCGGTTGATACCGGTGCAGATCAAGCTCGGGCTCGGCGCGTCGATCGGGCTGTTCGTCACGATGCTCGGGCTGCGCAATGCGGGGATGGTCGTCGCGAACGCGAAGACCAACGCGTTCGCGCTCGGCGATTTCTCGCGGCCGGGCGCGCTCGTCGCGTTGATCGGCCTCGCGGTCGCGATCGTGCTGCAGGCGCGCAAGGTGCCCGGCGCGATCCTGATCGCGATCCTCGTCGCGGCCGCGGCCGGCGTGCCGCTCGGCGTCACGCATCTGCCCGCGTCGTTCGTGTCGCTGCCGCACAGCATCGCACCGATCGCGTTCAAGCTCGACATCGGCAGCGCGTTGAGCCTCGCGGCCGCGCCGTACCTGTTCGCGTTCTTCGCGGCCGAATTCTTCTCGACGCTCGGCACCGCGCTCGCGGTCGGCGCGAAGGCGAACCTGCTCGACGAACAGGGCAACCTGCCGAACATCAACCGGCCGTTCCTCGTCGATTCGCTCGCGGCGACGATCGGGCCCGTGTTCGGCATTCCCGCGCTCACCGCGCTGATCGAATCGGCGGCGGGCGTCGAGGCCGGCGGCCGCAGCGGGTTGTCGTCGCTGGCCGCGGCCGTGCTGTTCGCCGCGATGCTGCTGTTCGTGCCGGTCGCGCTCGCGATCCCGAAAGAGGCGACCGCGCCGGCGCTGATCCTGATCGGGCTGTCGATGTTCGCGACGATCCGCCATACGCATTTCGACGACTTCACCGATGCGCTGCCCGTGATGTCGATGGTGCTGCTCACGCTGATGTCGAACAGCTTCGGCACCGGCATTGCGGGCGGGCTGCTGTGCTACGTGCTCGTCAAGCTGCTGGCCGGCCGCTGGCGCGACGTGTCGTGGGGGCTCGTCGTGCTCGCGATTCCGCTCGGCTATTACTTCTGGACCGTCGTGAAGCCGCACTGAGAGACGGCATTCACGACGCATCGGCACTACCGAAAAAGAGACTGAAATGAAGGGAACACCAGGTAACGTCCCGGCCGCGCGCACGGGCATCGAGATCACGCAGGCCCATCGGGCCTTCTTCCACGCGCTGCCGAAGGTCGAGCTGCATTGTCACCTGCTCGGCGCGGTGCGGCACGACACGTTCGCCGCGCTCGCGGAGCGCAGCGGCGCGCCGATCGAGCGCGCGGAGATCGACGCGTTCTATGCGCGCGGCGAAAAGCCGGTCGGCGTGCTGCACGTGCTGCGCGCGCTCGACAAGTATCTGCTCACGCAGCCCGACGACCTGCGGCGGATCGCATACGAATATCTGGAGGACGCGGCCGCGCACAACGTCCGGCATGCGGAATTCTTCTGGAATCCGACGGGCACGGTGCGCGTATCGGGCATCGCGTATGCGGACGCGCAGGCGGCGATCGTGACGGCGATCCGCGACGCCGCGCGCGACTTCGGGATCGGCGCGCGCCTGATCCCGAGCATCGACCGCGAGCAGGATCCCGACGAAGCCGTGGCGATCGTCGAATGGATGAAGGCGAACCGCGCGGACGAAGTCGCGGGGCTCGGGATCGACTATCGCGAGAACGACCGGCCGCCGGAACTGTTCTGGAAGGCTTACCGTAATGCGCGCGCGGCGGGTTTTCGCACGACCGCGCATGCGGGCGAGTTCGGGATGCCGTGGCGCAACGTCGAGACGGCCGTCGATCTGCTGCAGGTCGATCGCGTCGATCACGGCTATACGATCGTCGACAACCCGGCGCTGTGCGCGCGCTATGCGGAACGCGGGATCGTCTTCACCGTCGTGCCGACGAATTCGTACTACCTGCGCACGCTGCCGCCGGAGCAATGGGCGGAGCTGCACCCGATGCGCAAGATGCCGGGCCTCGGGCTGAAGATCCATCCGAACACCGACGATCCGACGCTGCACAAGGTCAATCCGTCCGAAGCGTGGGAGCTGATGTTCAGCCATTTCGGCTTCACCGTGGCCGAGCTGAAGCAGTTCATGCTGAACGGGATCGACGGTGCATGGGTGGACGATGCGACGAAGGCCGCGTGGCGCGCGGCGTGGGCGCCGGAGTTCGACGCGCTTGCTGCCACGCTCGCGGCGGGCTGAGCGCGGCTGCGTTATGCGCCGGCGGTAGCGTCAACCAGCCGGCGCCTCGTTCAGGTTCAGGTGGTAGCGCAGGTCGCCTGCGAAATCGAACAGCGTGTAATCGCGGAACGAAAAGCGCCACACCCCGTCGACGCGTTCGAATGCGTCGTGATAGCGACCTGCCGCGACCGGTTGCAGCGGGAACCCATCGACGGCCTGCAGCACCGTGTAGTACGAGCGTGCCGTCGCGCAATGCGCGGCTTCGTCGATCTCGATGATCGGATTGCTCACCATATGCTTCGTGCGCGGCGTGCCGCACGCGTAACGCTTTACGCTCGCACTGAACAGCGCGAGCAGTTCATCCGCGCCGATCGTCGGCGCACCTTCCTGCGTCTTGATGCGCGCATGGAGGAACAGCTCGGCGACACCCGGCAGGTCGCCGGCGTCGAGCAATTCCGCGTAGCGGTACAGCAGGTTCGCAATCGCGACTGCGCTGTGGGTCATGCGGCCTCCACCGTCGTTGAACGATGACGCCGATCGTGAACGTCGCGCAGCGGCTCCGCTTCGTCCGGGTGGACTAATCCGGTGCCGGGTGTGGCAAAGGCAACTGCCTTCGTCATCGCGCTCCTATAATGAGCGCCGACACGGCAACATCAACAATAAAGACGAGGGCGACCCTTCCGATGGGCAATCGATCATGGCTGTATCTCCAGGCCGGTGACGGCGACGACGAGCGAACGATCGCGCTCGCGGAATCCAACAATCACTTTCCGCTGCTGTGGCGCGTACTGCTCGCCAACGGCGGCGCGGGCGACGCGATTACCGATCAGCGCGTGTTCGGCGATGCCGGCACGCCGAATCTCGCCAGCGACGCGCGCGCCGCGCATGCGCGACTCAGCCGGCTCGCGGCGTTCGTCGTCGCGCACCCGCTGCCCGGCGACGATCCGGCGCTCGCGCGCCAGTTCGATGCAGTCGTGCGCCATCTCGGCGAGTCGATCGATGCGCTTGGCGATGCGCACGGCGCACCACGGTTTTCCGCAAATCTCGACGAGTTGTCGTGGCTCGACGGCGGCGATCCGGACGACTACATCAACCAGGAACGCGATACCTGTACGCGCCTGTGGTGGCAGGTCGCGAACTGCATGGACTTCCGCGACGCGCGCGGCGTGCGCGATGCGCTCGAGATCGAGTCGCCGCCCGACTGGCGCGACTGGGCGTGGGGCTTCGGGTTCGGCTGCATGTCGCATCACTATTTCATCCGTCAGGAGCCGCCGCGCGGCGTGATGTTTGCCGAGATGTTCGATGCCGGCGAGGTGCACGGCAACTGGCTCGGCTACGGCACGTTCAGCTTTCGCGCACGCAACGGGCTGTGGGGCGTGCGGCGTGAAACCGACGACGCGTGGCGCGTGATCGTGCCGCCCGAGTGGACGAGCCTGTGGACGAGCGGCGCGCGTGACGACCGGTTGCTGTGGGCCGCGCGCGACGGGAAGGTCGGCCTGCTGTTCGCCGATGGCGATGTCGACCGCGACGGTGACGGGGACGGGGACGAGATGCGGATCGTGCGCGAACCGTCATTCGACGCCGTGTGGGATTTCAGCGGCGACGTCGCATGCGTGCGCGTCGGCGAGCGGTTCGGGCTCGTGCGCACGGACGGCACGTGGGTGCTCGAACCGTCGCTCGACGATTTCGGTGATTTCACCGGCGGGGTCGCGTCCGCGAGCCTGGACGGCCGCTGGGGCTTCGTCGACACGCACGGTGCATGGGTGATTCCGCCGCGTTTCGACGATGCGCATGAATTCGAGAACGGCACCGTCGCGGCGGTATCCGAAGGCGAGCGGTGGGGGCTGATCGGGCGCGACGGGCAGTGGCGCGCGCAGCCCGATTGGGACGTGCTCGAATGGTCGTCCGAATGCGGCGCCTTCCTCGCGCAGCGCAACGGTCACGTCGGCCTGGTCGATGCGAAGGGCCGGGTCGTCGTCGAGCCGCATTACGCGGAAGTCGCCAGGCTGACCGACGACGAACGCACGGACATGCTGACCGAGCTCGGCGCGATCCGCCACATCGTTCGGCGCGACGACGGGCGTTGCTCGATCGTCGACGGGCAGGGCCGCGTGCTTGCACCGTTCGACTTCGTCAACATGGGTGCGCTGCCGTGGTTGCCCGATGACGAAGCCGTGCCGGGCGAACTGTTCACGCGTTACGCGATCGGCGTCCTGCCGGGCGAGCCGGTGCGACTCGCGATCTGCGATCTCGAGACGGGCGCGACGGTCGTGCACGGGCGCTACGACGACGTGGCCGGCCTGTTCTGGGGCGCCGATCACGGCTGGCTGGCCTGTGTGCAGGACGAGGGCGACAACGACGTGCGGGCGACGGTGCTTCGCGCGGACGGCACCGTGCTGCATCCGGCACGTTACACGCGGATCGGTGACGATGCGCTGTTCGACGACGATCGCGACGCCGCCGGACACGCGATGCTGATGCCATGGTTCGTCCGCCGTGTCGCGGTCGCGCAGAACTGGAGCATGGGCGAACCGGTCGCCGCATTGCGCGACGACGGCGTGCCCGTATGGCTGTACGCGGACGGGCACGCGACGACGACGCTTCGTTAGGCCGGACGGCTGTCGTGGTCGCGGGCGTGGCCCGCCGGCACCCCGATCAGCGGAAGAACCTCAACCAGTCGAACAGGCCCGGATGCGGCGCGCGTCGCCGCGGCGCCGGTGCGCTGCGCGGCCGAAAGTCCGGCGAGAACTGCGCGTGCGGATCGATCGCCCGCGCGCGCAGCGCCGCATCGTAGAACGTGCCGACGATCGGCAGCGCGCTGTGCGCGCCCGCGCCCCAGTAGTCGCTGCGCAGCGTCACGCTGCCGTCGTCGAAGCCGACCCACGCGCCGGCCACGAGCTGCGGATGCATCAGGATGAACCAGCCGTCCGCGTTGTCCTGCGTCGTGCCCGTCTTGCCGGCGACGTCGACACGGATTCCGTAGCGCGAACGGATGTCGGCGCCGGTGCCGCGATCGACGACGTCGCGCATCACGTCGACCAGCGTCTGCGCCGCAGGCTCCGGCAACGCACGCTCGGGCGGTGCGCTGCCGAAGGCCGCGAGCACCTTGCCGTCGCGATCCTCGATGCGCGTGATCATCTGCGGCGCGACGTACACGCCGCGGTTCGCGATCGTGCCGTACGCAGACACCATTTCCTTCAACGTGACGGGGCTCGTGCCGAGCGCGAGCGACGGCACCGCGTCGAGCGGGCTCTCGCGCACGCCCATTGCGCGGGCGAGTTGCGCCACCTTCGCGGCGCCTTCGTGTTGCATCACCTGCGCGGTGATGCGATTGCGCGACAGCGCGAGTGCATCACGCAGCGTCATCGGCTCATCGGTCGGCGGCTCGGCATCGGTCGGGCGCCAGACCGCACGGCCGTCGATCGGGATCGCCACGGGGCGGTCGACGAACGTGTCGCCCGGCCGCATGCCGTCCGCGAACGCGGCGCCATAGACGAACGGCTTGAACGTCGAGCCGGGCTGGCGCCGCGCCTGCGACACGTGATCGAACGGTTCGCTGCCGAAATCGGGGCTGCCGACCCACGCGCGGATTGCGCCGTTGCGCGGATCGATCGCGACGAAGCCGGCCTGCACCTGCGTCTTGCGCTCGCACAGCGTGCGCATGAAATCCCGATTGGCGCCGAGCTGCTTCAGCGCCGCGACATCGGTGAGCCCCGTGTCGCGTGCCTGCCGATAGTCGGGTGTCTGGCGGATGAAGCCGCGGAACAGGTCGTTGCGCAGCCCGCAGCCGGACGGGCCGCGCCACGCGCTGTCGGCGATCGCCTGCAGCCGTTCGGTCTGCCGCGTCAGTGCCTGCGTTGCCATGTCCTGCAGCCGCGCGTCGAGCGTCGTGCGCACGACGAGTCCGTCGGAGTACAGATCGTAGTTGTTGCGATCGGCCCACGCGATCAGCCATTTGCGCAACTGCACCGCGAAGTGCGGGGCGAGGCCGGGCTGCCCCGATTGCGGCTCGAAGTCGACGCGCAGCGGCTGGCGCTGCAGTTTCGCGAGCTGCTGCGGCGTCAGCATGTGCATCTGCGCCATCCGGTCGAGCACGATGTTGCGTCGCTGCACCGCGCGCTCCGGGTTCAGCACCGGGTTGTAGTAGCTGTTGCCCTTCAGCATCCCGACCAGTGTCGCGCTTTCGACGATGTCGAGCTGGTCGGCCGACTTGCCGAAGTAGGTGCGCGCGGCCATTTCGACGCCGTACGCGTTGTACAGGAACGGCACGGTGTTCAAGTAGGTTTCGAGAATCTCGTCCTTGCTGTACACCGACTCGATCTTGAACGCGGTGATCAGCTCCTTCACCTTGCGTGTGAGCGTCGGCGCGCGGCCGACTTCATCCGGATACAGGTTGCGTGCGAGCTGCTGCGTGATCGTCGAGCCACCCTGACGGTCGCCGGAGAACGTATGCAGTCCGGCCGCGATCGTGCGGCGCAAGTCGATGCCGTGATGCGCGTAGAAGCGGTGGTCCTCGGTCGCGATCAGCGCGTCAACCATATGCGGCGAGATCTGCTTGAGCGGCACCCATTCGCGGTTGACGGGCCGGAACTCGGCGATCAGTTGGCCGTCGGCGGACAGCACGCGCGCGGGGCGGTCGATGCGCGCCTTGCGGATGTCGCCGATGCTCGGCGTGAACGGGACGAATGCGAGCAGCACCAGCAGGCCCAGCACCGGGATCGCGGCGAGCGTCAGCGCGACGCCGCGGCGTGTCGGATGACGCAGGCGATGCAGCATGCCGGCGCCCAGCGCGCAGATGCGCGCGCCGCACGCAGCGGCGAACGGTGCGACGCGGGCGCGGCAACGGAGCCACGCATTTCGGAGAAGCGGCACGAAGCGATTCAAGGCGGCAGGAGCGCGGATGGAAGAGGCGCGATCCTAGCAAACGACACACGTGCGACGCCGGCCAAAACGGCCGTTTGCTTGCAGGATTTACAGACGATTACGTTTGTTGCCTGCCGACAACCTTTTACGGCACGCGCGGCCGCGATTCCGCTGACGAAACCACGTCCGCGAGTCGTCGCGCGGCCTCGCGCTCGCGATGCGTGCCTTCGTCCTGGCGCAAGGGTGTCACCCCAACGATTCAGGTTTTGAGTCGGGACAAATTGATGCAGGCAACGATGATCAGGATGCCGCCAGCGATTGATTCAACGTCCATCGATTCATGCCAGAAAATCCATCCCCATGACGCATTGAAAACGATGCCGATGTAGCGTGTTATCGCGACGACCGACGCCCTTTCATGTGTAAACGCCTTTGTGAGAAACAATTGCCCGAACAGCGAGACGCCCCCGAGTGCCAGCAAGAGGCCGTATTGGCGCGGCGTATCCGGCCAGACAAAATCCTTCCACATCAGCGGAACAGACACGAGTGCCGCAATGGCCAGAAAGTAGAAAACAATCTCGTACGCATGATGCTTGATGCTGAGCTGGCGAATGGCGACGTGTGCGCCCCCCGCAAACACCGCACTCAACAGGCCGAGTCCGGCATAGATCGAGTAACTCGAGTATTGGTAGGGTTTGACGATCAAGACGGCACCGGCGAGGATGACCGGGAGCAGCAACCACACCTGTCTGGGTATGTGCTCTTTCAGAAAGATGGCCGAGAGCAGGATGATGAACACCGGGGAGAGGTGCGCGAGGATGCTCGCATCGGCGAGCGGAATGTGCGCGATCGCATAGAAGTAGCAGACGAGATAGAACGCACCGAGCAAGCCGCGTACGACAAGCATGGACAGGTCGTTGCGGGAGAACGGCACGCTCGCGCGTCGCATCAATAAATACACGAGCGCCGTACCGATGACGCCGCGAAAGAAGCCGATTTCGGCCGGTGGCAGTGTCGCACTGAGTTCCTTTACCAGTGCATTCATGATGCTGAAGGTGAAGGAGGCCAGGACGGCTAGCAGGACTCCGCTTTTCCACAGGTCGTTGACCATTGGCGGTAGATCGTTTCCGCCTGTGCCTGTGTGGTTTCTTGAAGGATGGTCGGATGACAATTGCCAGCTCCTTTTTCCCTGATGAAGCGCTGTATGGCGGATTCGTAATTTGAAAGCAGGGCGCGTGCATGCGGCATCTGCAGGTCGAAGCATTGCCCGAGACAATGGATGAGTGACAGCTTGCGATGATCCTCAAGCGGCACGCGTGGAACCTGCCACAGCCCATCCGCATCAACACTGGCGCGGCGGAACGGAACCGCAGAAAAGTCGAAGTATCGGCCGTGTTCGTCGGGCTGCGAGAAGGGATCCACAAGCAGTGCGCTGTAACGGACAAACAGGAGGTACTCCTGGTGCAACTCGTCGAAGTCGGGAAAATGGGTGATCGCGTCCCGCCGGAGCATGACGTCGTCGACCGGATAGTTGTCGTCGTTGAGGAATTTGAGAAGGTTGACCGGCTGCGCACCCATATGCTCGAGCAACGTCGATATTTCTTTCCAAAGTCGGACCATGCTGCGCATGACTTGCGGAGTAATCGGCCCCTCTGGATGGAGCTTGTAGATATAGCGGTCCGGTCCATTTGAAAACAGGACGTGCTCCAATGCCGAAGGGCACAGGACGAGCGGACTGTGGACGTATGTCGTGATGCTGCGCGCTTCCGCCTCCAGTGGCGAACGCATAGTGACGACTTCGATGCCGTGACGTTCCACAGCGCGCCGCACGGTGTGCAAGGTTGCGCATTCACGGTTTGCGGCAATGAAGATCCGGCGCTTGAATGCCTTGGTCGTGGCGGCAAGGGGCCGGCTGGCATCGAGAATTTTTGTGTCACCGAAATAACTGGATAGGCAGATCACGTTGAACTGCCTGTTCGGCGGCAGCGCGGCTTCTACCAGCAACGCTGCCCCGAGGAAAGGCGACATCAATACGATCGAGCGTATTCGTGCCAGGCGATCCCAGGGCAGCGTTTTAAGCACGTCCACATAGCAATCCGCCGGTGTACAGAGAATCAATGTGTCCCACCGATCGTCGAGACTGTCCGCGCCTTCATGAAAACTGTCGATCGGCATGCTGACGGGCTCGCTTGAGGCCCGTCCGCGTCCCTCCAGTGAAAGAGGCTGCCCTGCCGTGATCGCGTCGCGTATGAGACGGCTGCGCACACCAGGACGACTCATGAATCCCATCATGCCGTCAGACACACTACGAAGATCGAACGCGAACTGGATGGCTACGGCGCCAAGCCCGATGACGAGAAAATCCTCTGTCGTATTGCTGTGGTCACGCATGGCAGGGTTTTTCGAGGACGATCGTATCGAACATCGAATGCGCGATGGCCGGCCCGGCAACCTTCCAGCGGCGAAGGCAGGCCGGATCGATCGAGTAATTGAACAGTTCCTTGATGCCTGTCCCGTATCGCACCAGCACCTTCGCGCGATCGTTCATCACTTTCCAGATTTGCTCGAGCACGTTCGCCTTGCTTTCGACGAGGGAGGCGATCATGAAATGCGTGGCGTGTCGCGCAAAAGGAAGCGCATCAACTGCGAGGCTCGTAAACTCCATGAGCCCGCCCAGGCCCTGCCGATTGGCGATTTGCAAGCCAAGCAGAGTGGCTTCGTCGTCGATGACGACGCAGCACAGTTGCGCCTTGGTCTCGCGGGCGATCAACATCGCTGATGTTGGGAATGCTCCTGAACCGATGAACAGGATGCGGGCCTGATCCGTAATACCCACGCGACCTATTTCGGCGCGAACCGACGCCGTGAGCGAGTCGAGGTAGGGGCCAAGATCCGTACCGTCGCGCAGCATCCGTTGGCACAGGTACTTTTCGAGGCTGCACAGGGCAGTGACGGCAGAGTCCCGCACCTTGTGGACCAGACGTGATTGCTCGACGTCGTTCGGCGCCGATACCCAGCCTGGCGGGGCCAATTCGTTTGCGATGAACTTGCTGAGTTCGTCGATCTTGCGTTTCAGGATCTCGTAGCAGCCGTCGGCTTCTCTTGCGTACCCGGTCAGGAGACGAAGCTCACTTTCGAGTTGCCGAAGCATTTCCGTTTCGTCGATACATACGCTCATGGGACCAGTCCTCGGGAATCAGCATGGCTTGTCGACTCGACAAGCCCTCTCAGTCATGTCGACCTGGTTGGCCGATCTATATCGATAATGGATACTTGATGCGTAGATAATGCGTGATCAGATACGTTGTTCCCAATGCAGTTTTGACTCGCAGGTAGTCGCCATTGATATAGGTGATGTCGATGAATCCACGCCAACTCGAAGCTTTCAGGGCGGTCATGACGACCGGTACGACGACCCGCGCATCGGATCTGATGCACACGTCGCAATCGGCGATCAGCCGACTCGTCAGCCAATTGGAAGCGACGTTGCGCCTCAAGTTGTTCGACAGGGATGGTGCGCGGCTGCGCCCGACGCCGGAGGCCAAGGCGCTGTTGATCGAAGTCGAGCGCATGTTCGCCGGGATGGATGTGATCCGGGAGCGGGCAACCAGTCTGCGGGAGGGGCGGAGCGGAATCCTGACGATTGCGAGTCTGCCCGCACTGGGGTACGGGCCGTTGCCTGCTTTGATCACGCAATTGAGATGCGACTTGCCGGATCTCCTTATTCGCTATGAAATTCACTCGTCCCAGGAGGTGCGCGAGCGTGTTGCGAGCGGGCAATGTGACGTAGGGTTTGCCGCCGAACTGATCGATACGCATGGATTGGTCGCCCGATCAATCGCAAGGCGGCGAGCAGTACTTGCGGTGCCAGCGGATCATGTCCTTGGGCAACGATCCCGCGTTTCGCTGTTCGATCTGGTGGACTACCCGTTCATTGCGTTGCCGTCGAAAGATACGTCACGCCGTCAACTCGACGCGATGCTGGCGAATCGGGGCAAGAAACTCAATGTCGTCATCGAGGCCGCCTACACGCTGACCGTTGCTTCCATGGTGTGTCATGGCGCAGGCATAGGGCTCGTTGATCCGCTTTCCGTCGAGATGTTCGACTGGCACGGCGTGAGGTTCGTCGAGGTCGACGAACCGATATGGTTCAACACCCTGGCGATTCATAACATGTCGACACCTCTTTCGGCGCCTGCCAGCAAACTTTTGGCCTTGGCCGACGCGGCCTGGAATGGCGCCGGACATGAGCGCTGATCAAGACTCCACTGACGCAACCACATCCGCCAACCGCTGCGCGGCCGCCTCCATCTGCGCGCGGCCGAACCCGCCGAAGCCCAGCACGAGCCCCGGGCGAGCCGTGCCCGGCGCGAACATCGGCGACACCGCACGCACCGCGACGCCGGCTTGCGCGGCGCGCTCGACCACGTCGAGATCGTCGATCCCTTCCGCGAGCCACAGCACGACGTGCATCCCCTGATCGCCCGGCTGCACCCACGCACGTTCGCGCGGCAGCCGTGCACCGAGCGTATCGATCAGCAGCGCGCGCTGTTCCGCATACACGCCGCGCACGCGGCGGATGTGGCGGTCGAGATGGCCTTCCGCGATGAACGCGGCCAGCACGTGCTGGTCGGCGGTCGGCACATGACGATCCATCAGCACGCGGGCGCCGCAGAACGCAGGCACGAGATCGGCGGGCGCGATCACGTAGCCGAGCCGCAGCGACGGAAACAGGATCTTGCTGAATGTGCCGAGATAGATCACGCGGTCGGGGTCGAGCCCCTGCAGTGACGGGAACGGATGGCCTTCGTAGCGCAGCTCGCTGTCGTAGTCGTCTTCGACCACCCATGCGCGCTGCGCACGCGCCCACGCGAGCAGCGCATTGCGCCGCGCCATGCTGAGCGGCATGCCGAGCGGATACTGGTGCGACGGGGTGACGAAAGCGACCCGCGCATGTGGTGCGAGACGGATGCCGGCGTCGACGTCGATACCGTCGGCGTCGACCGGCACCCGCACCATCGCGTCGCGCCGCCCGGTGCTGTCGAGCAGCGCGGTAATGCCGCGATAGGCCGGATTCTCGACCCATGCCTGATCGCCCGCGCCGAGCAGCACCTGGCTCGCGAGATGCAGCCCCTGCTGCGTGCCGCTCGTGATCACGACCTGGTCGGCATCGCAGCGCACCGAGCGCGAGCGGCGCACGTAGTCGGCGATCGCTTCGCGCAGCGGCAGCGCGCCTTGCGGATCGGCATAGCCGGACGGCGCGCCGGCGCCGCGTGCGCGCAGGCGGTTGCCGAGCCG
>NZ_JAAGPG010000207.1:0-14397 GCF_017104665.1 Burkholderia sp. Se-20378
CGCTCGGCGATGCGTGCCAGCACGGGCGTGCCCGCATGCGCCGCTGCAAGCCGTTCGCCCGCGATCGCACGGATCGCGATCTCGACGCCGTCGAACGCGCCGGGGACACGCAGGCCCGGCGAGCCGCTCGCGAGTTCGCCGAGATGCGCGTCGATCACGTCGGGGCGGCTGTCGAGATCGAACAGCCGGCGCACGCGCGCGAGCACGGTCGGCACGACCGGCGTCAGCGCGGGCGATACGGTGACGGCCAGCGCGAAGCGCTGCGGCACATGCGCGACGGACAACCAGCCGGCGACGCGCCCGTTGCCACCGTTGTCGTTCCGGTTCGGCAATTCAACGACGCGCGCATAACCCTGCGCATCGATCCGCTCGACACCGTCGATCTGCCGCTGCGCGAGAAAGCGCATCAGGTCGTCCCATGCGAACGGCGGCCGGTACGGCAGCGGGAACGTCATGTCGCCATCGGCCGACGCACGGGCCCCTTTGCGCAGCCGCAGCGGATTGAGGCCGTAACGCTGCAGGAACAGGTCGTTGAAGCGCCGCACGCTGCCGAATCCGGCGGTCGACGCGACGACGGCCACCGGCAGCGCGGTATCGGTCAGCAGCCGCTTGGCCATCAGCAGCCGGTGCGTCTGCGCGAACTCGACCGGCGACACGCCGAACTGCGCGCCGAAGATCCGGCGCAGATGGCGTTCGGTCACGCCCACGCGCTGCGCGAGCGCATCGACGGAATGGGCGTTCAGGAAACCGTCCTCGATCAGCGTGGCGGCCGCGTCGGCGAGATTGCCGGACAGGTCGAGCAGCCCGTGGCCGGGCGCGAGCTCGGGGCGGCAGCGCATGCAGGGTCGGAAGCCGGCTTTCTCGGCGGCGGCAGCGGTCGGGTAGTAGCTGCAGTTCTGCGCCTTCGGCGGCTTCACCGGGCAGACGGGGCGGCAATACACGCCCGTCGTCGCGACGCCGACGAAGAACCAGCCGTCGAAGCGGCGGTTCCGCGAAAGCAGGGCGTCGTAGCAGGTGTCGGGATCGAGGCGCATGAGACGACTGTAAACCATCCCGGCCCCCGATTCTGGCTGGAATCGGACATGTGTATCGGCGGCCGTCCCCGCGCGCGCCCGTTGGGAAAATCCGGGAAAAACGGTTAATGCCACGTGGCGAAACAGTCGTCTCTTTTGCCGTGGGCAATTTGAGATGACTCATCGAAATCCCCGACTGACAGGGCGCCGGCAGACGCCCTATTCTCTGAAAAACGTTTTCCAGATTGATCGGCGGAATTGGCCGTGCGCGACAGGCGCGCCGCCGTCCGCCCCGGCGCCGGTCGCCGGTCAACGAACATCGTGCGGCGCGACGGGCGCGGCCGCGCATCGGAGACTTTCATGCAATCTGCCGTCGTCGGCGCCGTGCGCGCTGCCGCCAGCCGCTACCGCTGGACCGTCTGTGCGCTGCTGTTTTTCGCGACCGTCATCAACTACATGGATCGGCAGATCCTCGGCCTGCTCGCGCCGATGCTCCAGCACGACATCGGCTGGAGCCAGGTGCAGTACGGCCGCATCGTGATGGCGTTTTCCGCGTTCTATGCGCTGGGCCTGCTCGGCTTCGGGCGCATCGTCGACCGGCTCGGCACGCGCATTTCGTACGGGCTGGCGATGCTGGTGTGGAGTATCGCCGCGATGCTGCACGCGGCGGTCGGCTCGGTGATGGGCTTCGCGTTCGTGCGCGCGCTGCTCGGCATCGGCGAGGGCGGCAACTTCCCGGCCGCGATCAAGACGACGGCCGAGTGGTTCCCGCGCCGCGAACGCGCGCTCGCCACCGGCATCTTCAACTCGGGCGCGAACATCGGCGCGGTGTTCGCACCGGCGATCATCCCGGCGATCGCGGTGGCCTACGGCTGGCGCGCGGCGTTCGTGATCATCGGCGCGATCGGCCTCGTGTGGCTCGCGGTGTGGCTCGTGCTCTATCGCCAGGCCGATACGCGTGCGCTCGCCGCGGAGTACGACGAGCCGCGCGACGAAGCCGAAGCGCTCGACGCGGCGAATGCGAATGCCGGCGCGCCGCGCTGGGGCGAGCTGATCCGCAAGCGCGAGACGTGGGCGTTCCTGATCGGCAAGTTCCTGACCGACCCGGTGTGGTGGTTCTACCTGTTCTGGCTGCCGAAGTGGCTCAACGAATCGCGCGGGATGGACATGCAGCACATCGGCCTGCCGCTCGTCTGCATCTATGCGCTGACGACGGTCGGCAGCATCGGCGGCGGCTGGCTGTCGTCGATGCTGCTGCGCGCGGGCTGGAGCGTGAACGGCGCACGCAAGACGGCGATGCTGATCTGCGCATGCTGCGTGCTGCCGATCGCGTTCGTGTCGCAGGTGCAGAGCTTGTGGGCCGCGGTGCTGATCGTCGGCCTCGCCGCCGCCGCGCACCAGGGCTGGTCGGCGAACCTGTTCACGACGGCGTCCGATCTGTTCCCGCGCCGTGCGGTGGCATCGGTGGTCGGCATCGGCGGGATGGCCGGTTCGATCGGCGGCGTGCTGTTCTCGGAAGTGATCGGCCAGGTGCTGCAGCGCACGGGGCACTACTGGGTGCTGTTCGCGATCGGCGCGTCGGCCTACCTGATCGCATTGGGCGTGATGCACATGCTCACGCCGAAGATGAAGCCTGCGCAGCTCGACGCGTGACGCGTGACCGTGTAGTCCCACGTCCGAAAACGAACGCGCCGCCCTTGGGCGGCGCGTTTTCTATTGAAGGCTCGAAGCGGGGAGTTCAGCCGACCGCGGCCGTCGAAGCACGCATGATCAGCCGCGGCTCGAACGTCGAGTAGCTCGCATCGGTGCGGCCCGCGAGCGCGTCGATCAGCTTCTGCATCGCGAGCTCGCCCATGTTCTCGCTCTGGATGTCGACGGTGGTCAGCGCGGGCGCCGCGTATTCGCCGTACGGCACGTTGTCGATGCCCGCGACCGACACGTCCTGCGGCAGCCGGAAACCGAGCGATGCGGCTTCCTTCATGAAGCCGAGCGCGATCAGGTCGTTGTAGCAGATCACGGCCTGCGGGCGCTGCGGCCCGAGCATCACGCGGGAACACGCACGCTCACCGGCCTCGGCGGTCGGCGCATGCGCATCATGCACGTCGAGCGTGAGCCCGGCTTCCGCGAGACAGTCGCGCGCGCCCTGGATTCGCTCGTCGTTCACGCGCGCGGTGCCGAAGCCGAGATAGGCGATGCGCGTGTGGCCGAGATTGAGCAGGTGGCGCGCCAGCATGTAGGTCGACAGCCGGTTGTCGATGCCGACGCTCGGAATCGGCAGGCCGGGGCTGCGACGCAGCAGCACGAGCGGCTTGTTGAGATCGAGCATCCAGCCGGCTTCGTCATCCGCCATCCGCGTGCTGACGATCAACCCGTCGACGCGCTGCGCGAGCGCCTCGATCAGCGAGCGCTCGCGGGCCTGGCTCTCCTCGGTATCGACGAGCAGCAGCGTGTAGTCGTGCTGGAGTGCGACGCGGTTCGCGCCTTTCACCACGTTCGTGAAGTGCGGGTTGCTGATGTCGAGGATCACGAGGCCGATCGTGCGCGTGCGGCCGGTGATCATCGAGCGCGCGAGCGGGTTCGAACGGTAGCCGAGCCGGTCGATCGCCTCCTTGAGCCGTGCCTCGACGGTCGGCGAGAAGCGCTGCGTGCCGTTCACGTACTTCGATACCGTCGCGACCGACACGCCGGCTTCCGCCGCCACGTCGCGGATCGTCGGGGAAACTTTTTTCATTCGAAGGGTAACGTTTTCGTTCCGTAAGGCCGGATTGTGGCAGAAAAAGGGCACGCGCGGCCGCGCGGCGATATCGGGAAAGTGCGGATGGCTGCGAACGGGTTCGACCATTGACGTTCGGCGGTGCGCCCGCGTATAGTTGGAAAACGTTTTCCGATTCAGTCAGATTTCAGCCAGATCCAAGGAGACTCGATGAACGCCTCATCCACCGGCGCGCGCAAACCGTTCGGGCGCCTGCTGCTGACGGGCGCGGCCGGCAACCTCGGCCGCCAGTTGCGCGGTGCGCTTGCCGACTGGGCCGACGTCGTACGCGTCAGCGACATCGCGACGCTCGGCGACGCGGCCGCGCATGAAGAAACCCGCGTCGTCGACCTCGCCGACCGGGCCGCGGTGATGCAACTGGTCGACGGCGTGGACGCGATCGTCCACCTCGGCGGCATTTCGGTCGATGCGCCGTTCGACGATCTCGTCGGCGCGAACATCACCGGCACGTACAATCTGTACGAAGCCGCGCGCAAGCATGGCGTGAAGCGCGTCGTGTTCGCGAGCTCGAACCATGCGATCGGCTTCCATCCGGTCACGGAAGTGCTCGACGCCGATTCGCCGCTGCGCCCCGACAGCCTGTACGGCGTGACGAAGTGCTTCGGCGAGTCGCTGTCGCGCTACTACTTCGACCGCTTCGGGATCGAGACCGTGTGCCTGCGGATCGGCTCATCGTTCGAAGTGCCAAAGAATCCGCGCATGCTGGTGACGTTCCTCAGCTATCGCGACTTCATCGAGCTGGTGCGCTGCTCGCTGCTGACGAACCGCGTCGGGCACGCGATCGTGTACGGCGCATCGGACAACCCGGTGAAGTGGTGGGACAACACGAAGGCCGGCTTCCTCGGCTTCCGTCCGCGCGACAGCTCCGAGCAGTTCGCCGGGCTGTTCCCGGTGACGGCGCCGACCGCCGACTACGACGATCCCGCGCAGCGGTTCCAGGGCGGCGGGTTCGTCGTCGGCGAGCCGATGGAGCGCAAGGCGTCGTAAGCATCGCCGGCGTCGCGGCTCAGCGCAGGATGTCGGTCGCGCTGTGCCGCTCGTCGACGCCGTCGATCAGGATCAGCGGGCCGCTCGCGTGCTGCGCACGCAGCGGCTGGATCTGCCGGTACGCATCCGATTCGTACCACGCGCGCGCCGTGCCCAGATCGGGAAACGCGATCGCGATCAGGTCGCCGCGCCACACGCCTTCGCGCACCTCCGGCCGCGCGCCGTGAATCACGAAGTGGCCGTTGAACGGCGCGAGCGTGTCGTCGATGCGTTCGAGGTATTCGACGATGTCGTCGCACATCTCGACGTCGTGCAGGTGGGCGATGGCGTAGGCGGTCATGGCAGGCTCCTCGAGGTGATGCGGTTCGTGCGTCGATGGAGCCATGATCGCGGCGCGGGCGGCGTGCGTCGATTACCTGCGACGTAAGCAAATCTGCACGGCTGCGCAAGGGTGCCTGCGCAAGCCGACAGGCACCCGAACGTGCGGCGCGGCAGCATCCACGCCTACCGCTTGTCCGCTCGCATCGTCAGCCGCAGCGCGGCGTCGCCGTCAATGCGGCTTGCTGCAAGCCGGATCGGTATCGCGCCGCTCGGCCGAATCGCACCAGTAACTCGGCCGCCACGCTTCGAACGTGACGGCTTTCGCCGCATTGGCGCGCGTGACGCGCACCGGGTCGGCCTTCAGCGCATCGCCGTTCGGGTCGTCGTTGGGCCGCCAGTTCCGCATCACTTCCCGATGGAACACCCAGGTGCGATGCGCGACGTCGTAGCGAAACGTCACGCGGTCGCGCCAGTGGCTCGGCCCCGCGAATACACCTTGTTCGACCGTGAAGGTGCGCGGTTCGATCGTGAGCGCGTTGTCGGCGACGCCATCGAGATACGGGTCGCCCATCCCGCCTTCGTCGGCCTTCATGATCACGGTGTCGTTGCGCGCCGCGAGCCGGTAGTGGCCGTCCTTGCCCGGCACGAAGATCATCAGCGGACGCGGCGACGCGTGGCGCATCGAATCGTCGGGCTGATGCGCGACGACGACATAGCCGATACGGGCGCTGTCGGTCAGATGCCCCGACGCGACATCCAGCGCTGCGTAGCCGGCGGGAATCTGCGCGACGATGTCGGCGGGAAGGTCGGGGGTGTCGTGGCACGCGGACGATGCAGTTGTATCGCCGCACGTCGCGGCGAAGGTGCCGCCGATGCCGAACGTCAGCAGTGCAGCGACGAGGAATCCTTTGATACGGGGAATCGTCATGCGGATCGGTTCTTGAAGTCGCGCTGCGGAAGCCGGCGCGCGCGCATCGACTCGTCTCGCCGCCGCGCGGGTTGATTGTTTTTCAGGTGACGCAGTGTAACCAGTCATGCACGCTTGCGCGTCGGCCGCGGGACCGGCACGGGCGCCGGTGCCGATGCCCGCGCTTCGTCGGCTTGCGCGCACAGCCGGTCGAGCATCCGTTGCGCGGTTTCCGCGCAATCCTCGCCGGCCGGCTTGTTTTCGATTTCGTCGATCAGCACCTCCAGATGGTGCCGGTTCTGCGCGAGACGCTGTTCGAGCAGCACGATTTCGTCGACCTTGTGCCGCAGCGCCACCAGCAATTCGTCGCGCGGCCACGCGCCGAGATCGGGCGGCAGCACCGCGCGAATTTCGTCGAGCGCAAAGCCCGCGCGCTGCGCACGGTCGATGATCGCGAGCCGCGTCAACGCTTCCGACCCGTATTCCCGGTAGCCGTTGGCCTGCCGACGGGCCGGTTCGAGCAGGCCGCTCGCTTCGTAGAAGCGGATGCGGGACGCCGCGAGGCCGCTCGCCTTCGCCAGTTCACCGATTTTCATGCTGTGCTCCAAAAGGGCTTGACCTTAAAGTTGACTTTAAAGTTATCGTTGGGTATCGTCAATCGAGGGTGCCCTCCATGAACCTGTTTACACCGCTGACACTGCCCAACGGGGCGGTGATTCCGAACCGTCTGGCCAAGGCCGCGATGGAAGAGAACATGGCCGATGCGAATCACGCACCGTCCGACGCGTTGCTGCGCCTGTACCAGGCGTGGGCCGATGGCCAGGTCGGCCTGATCCTGACCGGCAACGTGATGGTGGACGGCCGCGCGATGACGGGGCCGAACGGCGTCGTGCTCGAGAGCGATGCGCATCTCGACCGCTTCCGCCGCTGGGCGCAGGTCGCGCGTTCGGGCGGCGCGCACGTGTGGATGCAGATCAATCACCCGGGGCGCCAGATGCAGGCGGCGCTCGGCCAGACGACGCTCGCGCCGTCGGCCGTGCCGCTCGCGCTCGGTGCGCTGTCGAAGCAGTTCCCGGTGCCGAAGGAGATGACGCCGGCCGATATCGTCGACGTGCAGCGGCGCTTCGTGCGTGCCGCACAACTCGCGGAGCAGAGCGGTTTCAGCGGCGTGGAGATTCACGCGGCGCACGGCTATCTGCTGAGTCAGTTCCTGTCGCCGCTGACGAACCGCCGGCAGGATCAGTGGGGCGGCAGCATCGAGAATCGCGCCCGCCTGCTGCTCGATATCGTGCGGGAAGTGCGCGCGACGGTGTCGCCGGAATTCGCTGTCGCGGTCAAGCTGAACTCGGCCGATTTCCAGCGCGGCGGCTTCAGCGCGGACGATGCGAAGCGCGTGGTCGAACTGCTGAATCCGCTGGGCGTCGATCTCGTCGAGCTGTCGGGCGGCAGCTATGAAGTGCCGGCGATGCAGGGCGAGGCGCGCGACGGGCGCACGCTGGCCCGCGAAGCGTATTTCCTCGAATTCGCGCGTGACATCACGGCCGTCGCGCGGATGCCGCTGATGGTCACGGGCGGCATCCGGCGTCGCGTGGTTGCCGAGCAGGTGGTCGACAGCGGCGTGGCGATGGTCGGCATCGCCACCGCGCTGTCGATCGAGCCGAACCTGCCGCGCGACTGGCGGGCCGGCAAGGACAGCGCGCCGGTGCTGGAACCGATCCGCTGGAAGAACAAGGCGCTGGGCGCGCTGGCCAACATGGCCGTCGTCAAGTTCCAGCTCACGCGGCTCAGCGAAGGCCGGCGCACGCACCCGCAGGTGTCGCCGCTGCGCGCGCTGGTCAGGCAGCAACTGGCCGCGCAGTGCCAGACGCGGCGCTACCGGAAGTGGATGGCGGGGCGCGCGGCGGGCACGCGTGCGTGATGCCGGCGGGCGGGGCTGAACCGGCTTTCCCGCACTGATCGACCCGTCGCCTGGCGGGTCGTTTACAGGCTCGATCCTTTCGGATTACTTTCCGAAATATCGAGCCTGTTTACTGCATTATTCAGGCGCCTGAGCGCGATTTCAGCGTGGCATAATCCACCACCTTCATCGCATTCCTTCCTCGTCGCGCGTCATGCACGTCGCCCGTTTCCGCAAGCCCGGCAGCCTGATCGGATTGATCGCAATCCTGATGATGGCGCTCGCCCCTGCGGTCTCGCAGATGATGGCGTCGCGTCACCGGCTCGTCGATGCGCTGGCCGTTTATTGCACGGCGAGCGTCGACGAAGCGGTGGTCGCGCACGGCGACGGCAAGCCCGTGCATGGCGTCAAGGCGCACTGGCACGCTTGTCCTTATTGCAGCTTCGTCGCTCACGCCGTTGTGCTGCCGGGCCATGCCGTCGCATTCGCCGTTCCGCGTCCGGCTTCGCAGCAGCCGATCGTGTCGGCCTCGATCCCGGCCCGTGTCCGTCTCGTCCATACCGTCGCGCAATCGCGCGCGCCTCCCGCGTTCTCCTGAGTTCGTCTGATCTTTCTGCCTGACCCGCCGCCGTTTCGCGACCGAATCGGGCGGCCGTTCGTCGCGCGCATGCGCGACGGCATCGAACGACAACCGGAGAACACACAACATGCCCTGCTTGAATGAACGGCACGCGCCCCGCGCATGTGTCGCGCTGCTGGCCGCCATCGCCGGCCTGTCCCATGCTTCTTTCGCGAACGCACACGCGGTGGTCGGCGATCGCGTCTTTCCCGCGACGATGACCGTGGACGATCCCGGCGTCGGCGACGAATTCGACACGCAGTTCGGCCACATCAAGTCCGCCGACGACAGCGGCAACACCCTCAACGTCAATACCGTGTCGTACGAGTGGGACAAGCTGATCACGAAGAACCTCGCGTTCAGCGTCGCCAGCCAGTACGTGTCGCAGAACGCACCGGACGGCGGCTCCGCGAAGGGCTGGGACAACGTGACGCTCGGCGTGAAGTACCTCGCCTACACGAACGCCCGGCACGAATTCATGGCGTCGGTCGGCCTGAAAACCGAGATCGGCGGCACCGGCGCGAAGTCGATCGCGAACGCGTACTCGACGTTCACGCCGACCGTCTATGTCGGCAAGGGCTTCGGCGATCTGCCCGCGTCGCTCGGCTATCTGCGCCCGCTCGCGCTCACGGCCGAACTCGGGCCGAACCTGACCACCGCGTCGTCCGACCAGGGGCCGAACTCGCTCGGCTGGGGCATGACGCTGCAATACAGCATCCCGTACCTGCAGCAGCAGGTGAAGAACCTCGGCCTGCCGCAGCCGCTCAGCAACATGGTGTTCGTCGTCGAGGCGCCGATGAGCACCTGCACGGCGGGCGCATGCTCGGGCCAGACGACCGGGACGATCAACCCCGGTGTGCTGTGGCTCAACCGCTACGGGCAATTCGGCGTCGAGGCGCAGATTCCGGTCAATCGCGCGAGCGGCAATCACGTCGGCGTGATCTTCGATGCGCATCTGTATTTCGACGACCTGTTCCCCGGCTCGCTCGGCAAGCCGCTTTTCTGATCGACGGAGAAACCACATGAACCGCCTGACCACACTGCGCATGGCCGCCGCCGCGCTGCTCGTCGCCGGCGCGCAGTTCGCGCATGCCCATGCGTTCCCGACGCATCAGGTGCCGTCCGCGGGCGAAACCGTGACCGGCTCGCCGAAGACGGTTGCGATCGATTTCGACGACGGGCTCGAACCCGCGTTCAGCTCGATCGCCGTCACCGATGCGCAGGGCCATGCCGTCACGAACGGCAAGGCCGAAGTCGATGCATCGAACCGCAAGCACATGTCCGTCGCGCTGAACCCGCTGACGCCGGGCGTCTACTCGGTGGCGTGGGTGGCCGTCGCGCTCGACGGCCACCGCACGCAGGGGCACTACGCGTTCACGGTGAAGTGACGCTTATCGCACCGGCACCCGCGCCCGCCCCCGCCGCCATGCATGCGCACCGGCGGCGGGGGCGGACGCGCCGCATCGTGCAGCATCAGAACCGGTAGTTCGCCAGCACTTCGAGCCGCCGGTCGTTGCCGATCAGGTACTGCGTCTCGTTGTAGTACGCGGACTGCACGAAGCGACGGTTGAACACGTTGTACGCACGCGCGGTGATCGTCGTGTCCTTGCGCGGCTTCCACGCGAGGCCGAGGTCGACGGTGGTGTACGACGGCATCACGAGCTGGTTCGCCGTATCGGCGAAACGCTTGCCGACATACTTGACGCCCGCGATGCCCGTCCAGTCCGGCGCGAAGTGCCAGCTCACCCACAGGTTCGCGAGCCGCTGCGGCACCGATACCGGCACGTTGCCCGCGCGCGACACCGTCGTGCCGCCGGACGTCTGCTGGAAGTCGTCGTATTTCGCGCGCAGGATCGACACGTTCGCGTCGACGCGCCAGTCCTTCGCGATCTCCGCGCCGACGGTCGCCTCGAGCCCGCGCGACGACTGCTGGCCGATCTGGATCGACTGGTTCGGGTTCAGCGGATCGGCCGTCAGGAGGTTGCTCTTGACGATCCGGTACGCGGCGAGCGTCCATTCCGCCTTGCCGCCGAGGAACGACTGCTTCACGCCGATCTCGATCTGCCGGCCGGTCGCGAGCGTGAAGTTCGCTTTCGACGCATTCAGTGACAGCAGCGAGCTGATCGGGTCGGCCGCGACCGAATACTGGCCGTACACGGCGAGACCGGGCTGCACGTCGTACACGGTGCCGATGCGCCAGCCGGTGTTCGCGAACACCTTCGTGAACGCGCCGCCGTTCACGAGGTCGTCGCGGTTCACGCTCGCGTGGTCGTAGCGCAGCCCGCCGATCACCGACCAGCGCGGCGTGATCTCCAGCCGGTTCTCGGCGAACAGCGCGTACTGGTTCGCCTGGCTGCGGTACTTCGGATAGGTGCCGGCCGTGTTGATGAAGCTGCCCGGATCGAAGTTGAACGGATCGACCGTCGACGTGCCCGAATACGGCGAGTTGTTGTCGTGCTGGAACGTCGTGTGATTGAACTCGAAGCCCGTCGAGAACGTGTTGCGCATCCCGAGCAGCGCGGTGGTGACGGTGGCCGCCGTCACGTTGCCGTACTGCTCCTGGTCGTGGAAGATCTCCGTGAAGCTGCTGCGCCGCACTTGTGAGGCTGACGGCAGGTACGTGTAGTACTCGGCGTCCTTCCAGTGACGGTTGCTCTTCATCCGGTACAGCGTGCTCGTCACGTTCAGGCTGTCGCTCGGCTGCCAGTTCGCCGACACCGTCGCCCAGCTGTCGCGGAACGCGATGTCGCTGTCGCCGACGTTGTAGTTCTTCTTGTCGAGTGCGCGATCGCGCGCGCCGTTCACGAGCGGCACGCCGAAATACTGCATCGGATGCTGGAAGCCCTGCGCATACGATGCCGTCACGTACAGGTCGGACGTCACGTCGTAGCGCAGCGCGCCGGAGATCGACAGGTTGCGCGAATTGCCTCGGTCGACCCAGTTCGACGAGCGGTTGCCGCTGATGTCGAAGCGGTACGACAGCTTGTCGTTGATCGCGCCGCCGCTGCCGAACGCGACCCGCGCCGTGCCCTCGGTGCCTCCGCCGACCTGCAGCTCGTTCTGGATCGCGCCGCGCGTCGGCTTCTTCGGCACGATGTTGACGACACCGCCGATCGCACCTTCGCCGTAGATCACCGAAGCCGGGCCGCGCAGCACGTCGATATGGTCGACCGACCACGTGTCGAACGGAAACGTGATGCCGATCGCGCCGTACGGGCGCACGCCGTCATAGAGCTGCGTGACCGACGACGCGCCGACGAAGCCGCGCGCGCCGAGCTCCGAGCCGCCGTTGCCGGGATGCGGCGACGCGCTGATGCCGGCAGCGCGGCTCACCGCATCGACGATCGCGCTGTCGCCGCGCGTGTCGAGCGTCTTGCGATCGATCTGCTCGACGCTCGCGGGCGTTTCGAGCGAAGTCAGGCCGAGACGGCTGCCGGTGTCGAGCGGCTGCGTGAGCGGCGTCGCCTTCTGGGCGTTCACGCGAATCGGCGCAAGTGTGGTGCCGGTATGCTTGACGTCGCTTTCCTGGGCTTGCCCGGCGGGCGAGAAGGCTGCGAGCAAGGCGGCGGGCAGCATCAATCTGAACTTCATGTTTCGGGATCCTTTGAATCTGTTCAATGCGGTGTTGCTTGAAAGGCGGCGCATCAGAACGCGTACCGCATGCCGGCGAACACGCTGCGCCCTTCGCCCGGATAGAAGATCGCGGTGTTCGCGGTGCGCGCATCCGCGACCGTGCTGATGTCGCTCACATAGCGCTTGTTGGTCAGGTTGCGCGCGTCGACGAACAGCGACAGCCCGTTGCGGAAGTCGTAGCCGGCCTGCAGCCCGAGCAGCGTGTAGCTCGGCACGCGCAATGTGTTCGCATCGTCGGCCCATGCGCCCGACGGCACCCAGTCGAGCGTCGCCGCGATGTGGAAGCCGCTCGGCCGCGCGTAACCCAGCGTCGCGCGCAGCACGTTCAGCGGCACGCCCGCGATCCGGTTGTTGCCGTACTGCGGGTCGTTCTTGAAGCGGAAGTCGTTCAGGTTCCAGATGCCCGACAGCGTGATCTTGTCGCCCGCGCCGCGTCCGGTGACGTTGCGGAACAGCTCGACCGACGCACCGGCCTCGATCCCCTGCAGCACCGTCTTGTTCGCGTTGAACGTCGATGCCGGTACATCCGGGTTCGTCGTGTACTGCAGCAACTGGTCGCGCACGAGCGAGCGATAGGCGGTCACGTCCCAGCTCACGCGCTCGCGCGAGCCGCGCGTGCCGAACTCGATCGTCCACGCGTGCTGGGCTGCCAGCGGCGTGAAGCGCGTCGTGTTCGAGAAGGTCTGCGTGAGGTCGGTGAAGTCGGGCACGTCCTGGCTGCGCGTGATGTCGACGTAGGCCTGGGTGGTCGCATCCGGCTGCCACAGCAGCCCGAGCTTCGGATTGACGCCGCTGTAGCTTGCGTTCGTCGACTTGTAGTTCGGGTTGCGCGGCAGCCCGCCGTTGTCGATGTACTCGCGCACCGAATGCAGCACCTTCACGCCCGTCATCAGCGCGACGGTCGGCACGAAGAACAGCCGGTTCTCGACATACGCCTCGTAGTTGAACGCGGTCTGCGTCGAGTCGAGCGTCTGCGCGCCCTTGTTGCCGTTGACGTTCACGTACTGGTTCGCCTGCGTGCGGCCGCCGAAGAAGCGCGCGCCGACGATCAGGTCGTTGCGCATCCCGCCGAGCGTCAGGTGGCCCGTGTAGCGCGGCGCGAAGCCGTAGGTCCAGCCGTCCTGGTCGAGCGCCTGGAAGATCGGGTGATAGAGGCTCTTGTGGATCGCCCACGTGTCGAACTGCAGCTCGCCCGAATCGAGCTTCACGGTCGTGCGGTTCGCGATCCGCTCGGTGCGCGTGTTGCGCGCCTGGTCACCCGATATTGCGTTCGGCGCGGCCTTGGTCGGATTGTTCAGCGCGTCGGACAGCGACAGCGTGCCCGGCAGCAACTGGTCGACGACGTACACGCCGACATAGAAGCGCGTCTCGACCGTCGGGCTGAACCGGTAGCCGACGTTCGCGTTGAACTGCTCGTATTGCCCCTTCGAGTGATCGCGATAGCCGTCCGCGTGATTGACGCTGAAGTTCGCGAGGAAGTCGAGCGGGCCCAGCACGCGCGAGATCTGCGCGCTGGTGCGCACCGTGCCGTAGCTGCCGCCTTCCACGCGCAGGATGTTCGGCGCGTCGGCGGTATGGGCGGTCGGCGTGATGAAGTCGATCGCGCCGCCGAGTGTCGACGCCCCGTACGCGAGGCCGTTGCCGCCCTTGTAGACCTGCACCGCCTGCAGCGCGAGCGGATCGATCTGGTAGTAGTCGCCGCTGCCGTCCGCGAGGTTGGTCGGGATGCCGTCCTGCAGGATCTCGAGGCCGCGCGTGTGGTACGAGCGGGCAATTCCCGAGCCGCGGATCGACAGCCGCAGCTCCTGGCCATAGCGGTTCTCGACGAACACGCCGGGCACGTCCTTCAGCACGTCGCGCAGCGTGAAGGCGTAGGTGTTCCGGAAGCTGTCGGCATCGACGAAGCCCACGGAGCCGACCGTCTGTTCGAGCGTGCGCTTCAGGCTGCCGGTCGATTTCGAGGTCAGCGAGTCCGGCGCGCGGGTCGCGTTGACGTTGATCGCGGGTAGCGTCGACGCGGCCGGTGCATCGGCCGGTGCGTCGGCGCCTTGTGCGCATGCGGCCGACGCGAAGAGAACGGAGATCGCGCCGGAAAGCGCGGCGGCAATACGGGTCGAGGTAAACATGTCGTTGTATGTATGGTTATGGTGACGATGATGAAACGGACACGATGCGCGCCATGCGCGGCGCCGGCCGCCGCGCGTGGTCACGCGCGCGGGTTCGGCATCGGGCACCGGCAGGGCGGGC
>NZ_JAAGPG010000208.1:0-14176 GCF_017104665.1 Burkholderia sp. Se-20378
TAGCCGGGCCGGCCGCCCGCCCCGGCCGGCGCGAGCCAGATCCGCAGCAAGCGCAGCGGCTCGTCACACGACGCATTGGTTTCGCTCAGCATGATGCCGGTGCCGGCACTCATGCGCTGCAGGCCGCCTGCGCGGACGATCGCCCCGTTGCCGAGGCTGTCGCGATGCGCGAGCGCGCCGTCGAGCACATAGGTGACGATTTCCGCGTCGCGGTACGGCCGCATCCCGTAGCCGCGGGTTGGTGCAATGCATTCCTCGTTCAGTTCGCGCAACGCGCCGAACACCGGCGGCCCGCTCCGGCGGGACGCGCAAGGAAAGCTGTGAAGGAATTCGTGCCAGCCTTGGCTGCGCTGGTCGCGATCGGCGGCGCGGCGGATCTGGAACATGGGACGGACACTCCGTGAGATGCGTGGTTCTGGCATGCCATCACTGTATGAGTGTGCCAATCGCGCCACAATCCGCCGCCTGCGCACCGCATCGTTGCACCCGCGGATGCAATCGATGCAATGTCCATTGCGAATGCGACGATTATCGCAACAGCCGGATCAATGCGTCGAAGAATCCATCGGTCGGCCCGGATTGCCGGTTTCCGGGTATCGCGTTCGGGTAAAATACCGGCCTTTTGGCGTTCGCCGTTCCGGCGGCCGCCATTGCCAGAGCGCCGATCGGCGATTTTTGGCCGTCTAGAATACGCCGCGGTGCCCGGCTCGACCGGCCGCGAGCGCTCCCGGAAAGTCAGCAACAGAAGGATGGAAATGAAGAAGGCCGCCCTGTGCGCCGCCCTCGCCCTCATGGCGGGCAGCGCCTTCGCGAAGGAGTGGAAGACCGTGCGGATCGGCGTCGACGCCAGCTACCCGCCGTTCGAGTCGACCGCGCCGAGCGGCGAGATCGTCGGTTTCGACGTCGATCTCACCAAGGAAATCTGCAAGCGAATCAACGTGAAATGCGTGTGGGTGGCGCAGGATCTCGACGGGATCATCCCGGCGCTGAAGGCGAAGAAGTACGACGTCATCGTGTCGTCGCTGACCGTCACGGACAAGCGCCGCGAACAGATCGACTTCTCCGACAAGGTATACGACGCGCCGGCGCGGATGATCGCGAAGACCGGCTCGCCGCTGCTGCCGACGATCGCATCGCTGAAGGGCAAGCGCGTGGGCGTCGAGCAGGGCTCGACGCAGGAAACCTACGCGAAGGCGTACTGGGAGCCGCAGGGCGTGACGATCATTCCTTACCAGAACCAGGACCAGGTCTATGCCGATCTCGGCTCGGGCCGTCTCGACGCGACGCTGCAGGATGAATTGCAGGCCGACTACGGCTTCCTGCGCACACCGCGCGGCAAGGGCTTCGCGTTCGCCGGGCCGGAAGTGAAGGATCCGAAGACGATCGGCGACGGCACCGCGATCGGCCTGCGCAAGGAAGATACGGACCTGAAGCTCAAGATCAACAAGGCGCTGGCCGACATGCACAAGGACGGCACGTACGATCGGCTGTCGCACAAGTATTTCGCGTTCAGCGTCTATTCGGCTTCGGCCCGCTGAGCGACGAAAAGAAGAGACGACGGACGCGGGGGCGGCCTCGCATCCGGGCAGTACAGGCAGTCAACCACGCGCCGCCCGCTCCCTTGCCCGCCGCTCGTGCGACGGGCGGGCCCGGCACCGATGCCGGGGCGGACGGTCATGATACGCACGGGGCGTTCCGCGCAGCTTGGCGGGCGCGTCTTTCGCGGCGCACCGCGTGCGCCCTAAGGGACCACACCAGGGACCACATATGTTTCTACAAGGTTACGGCCCGCTGATCCTCGCTGGCACCTGGCAAACCGTCAAACTGGCGGTGCTTTCGCTTGCGCTGTCGTTCCTGCTGGGCCTGCTCGGCGCGGGCGCGAAGCTGTCGCGCAACCGCTTCACGAACGGCGTCGGCACCGTCTACACGACGCTGATCCGCGGCGTGCCCGACCTCGTGCTGATGCTGCTGCTGTTCTACAGCCTGCAGATCTGGCTGAACATGGCGACCGACGCGCTCGGCTGGGACCAGATCGACATCGACCCGTTCCTCGCCGGCGTGCTCGTGCTCGGCTTCATCTACGGCGCGTACTTCACCGAGACGTTCCGTGGCGCGTTCCTGTCGGTGCCGCGCGGCCAGCTCGAGGCCGGCAGCGCTTACGGGATGACGAACTGGCAGGTGTTCACGCGGATCATGTTCCCGCAGATGATGCGCTTCGCGCTGCCGGGCATCGGCAACAACTGGCAGGTGCTCGTGAAGTCGACCGCGCTCGTGTCGATCATCGGCCTCGCCGACGTCGTGAAGGCGTCGCAGGACGCCGGCAAGGGCACGCTGCGGTTCTTCTTCTTCACGCTGATCGCGGGCGCCGTCTACCTCGCGATCACGACGATCTCGAACTTCGTGCTGATGTGGCTCGAAAAGCGCTACTCGACCGGCGTCCGCAAGGCTGACCTATGATCGAACTCATCCAAGAATACTGGCGCAACTATCTCTACACCGACGGCTATCGCATCACCGGTGTCGCGATCACGTTGTGGCTGCTGGTCGTGTCGATCGGCCTCGGCTTCTGCCTGTCGATACCGCTCGCGGTCGCGCGCGTGTCGAAGAAGAAGTGGCTGTCGGGCGCCGTGTGGCTCTACACGTACGTGTTCCGCGGCACGCCGCTCTACGTGCAGCTGCTGCTCTGCTACACGGGCCTCTACAGCCTGCAGGCCGTGCGCGGCACGCCGATGCTCGACGCGTTCTTCCGCGACGGGATGCACTGCACGCTGCTCGCGTTCACGCTGAACACCTGCGCGTACACCACCGAGATCTTCGCGGGTGCGATCAAGGCGACGTCGTACGGCGAAATCGAAGCCGCGCGCGCGTACGGGATGTCGACGTTCACGATGTACCGCCGCGTGATCCTGCCGTCGGCGCTGCGCCGCGCACTGCCGCTGTACAGCAACGAAGTGATCCTGATGCTGCACGCGACCACCGTCGCCTTCACCGCGACCGTGCCGGACATCCTGAAGATCGCCCGCGACGTCAACTCGGCGACCTACATGTCGTTCCATGCGTTCGGCATCGCCGCCCTGCTCTATCTCGTGATCTCGTTCACGCTCGTCTGGCTGTTCCGCCAGGCCGAGCGCCGCTGGCTCGCGTATCTGCGCCCGCAAGGCAAGTAAGTTTTCGCAGGACTATTGATGAATTCCCAGACTCAGAAGCTTTTCGTCGACGATCTGCACAAGCGGTACGGCGACAACGAGGTGCTCAAGGGCGTGTCGCTGAAGGCGAACTCGGGCGACGTGATCAGCGTGATCGGCTCGTCCGGCTCCGGCAAGAGCACGATGCTCCGCTGCATCAACTTCCTCGAGCAGCCGAATGCGGGCCGCATCGTCGTCGACGGCGAGGAAGTGCGCACGACGCCCGACAAGTCGGGCGCGCTGCGCGCGGCCGATTCGAAGCAACTGCAGCGCGTGCGCACCAAGCTGTCGATGGTGTTCCAGCACTTCAACCTCTGGTCGCACATGAACGTGATCGAGAACGTGATGGAAGCGCCCGTGAACGTGCTCGGCATCCCGAAGAAGGAAGCCGAGGAGCGCGCACGCGAGTATCTCGAGAAAGTCGGCCTCGCGCCGCGCGTCGAGAAGCAGTATCCGTCGCACCTGTCGGGCGGCCAGCAGCAGCGCGTGGCCATTGCCCGTGCGCTGGCGATGCATCCGGACGTGATGCTGTTCGACGAGCCGACGTCGGCACTCGACCCGGAGCTGGTGGGCGAAGTGCTGAAGGTGATGCAGAAGCTGGCCGAGGAAGGCCGCACGATGATCGTCGTCACGCACGAGATGGGTTTCGCGCGCAACGTGTCGAACCACGTGATGTTCCTGCACCAGGGCCGCGTCGAGGAAGAAGGCGTGCCGTCCGAGGTGTTCGCCAACCCGAAGAGCGAACGCCTGCGCGGGTTCCTGTCGGGCAGCCTCAAGTAACGCACGCCGCATGAGCGGGCGCCCGCGGTTCGCCGCGCGGCGCCCGTTTTACGTTTACGCGGCGCTCACCGGCGCGCTGTCGGCGAACGCACGCAGTTCGTCGCCCGCGAGCCGGTAACGCACCCATTCGCTCTGCGGCGCCGCGCCGACGCTCTCGTAGAAGCGGATCGCCGGCTCGTTCCAGTCGAGCACGCTCCACTCGAAACGCCCGCAGCCCGACTCGACCGCGATCCGCGCGAGCGCCTTCAAGAGCCGCAGCCCGGCGCCCGCGCCGCGAAAGCGCGGCGATACATACAGATCCTCGAGATACAGCCCCTGCCGGGCCAGCCACGTCGAATACGAGAAGAAATACACGGCGAAGCCGGCCGGCTCGCCGTCGACCTCGCACATCAGCGCGCGCGCCGGCGATCCCTCGCCGAACAGGCTGCGTTCGAGCGACGCGGGCGTCGCGATCACTTCGTGTTCCGCCTTCTCGTAGATAGCCAGCTCGGTAATGAAACGCAGGATCTGCGGCACGTCGGCGACGGTGGCGGAACGGATATCGATTTGCACGGGTTGAGCCCTCCTCCGGCCCTGACTTGAAACGGGAAACGGCGCCGCACAGCCGCGCTGGCGCCAATCAGATCGTCATGCTACGTTCACCCAGCGCCTGCAGGAAGTGCAGTTTCTTCATCCGGACCTGAACATGATGCATCCCGATCTACGCCGCCTCGACCTGAACCTGCTGCTCGTGTTCGATGCGCTGTACCGCCACCGCTCCGTCGCCGCGGCCGCGCACGAGCTCGCGTTGAGCCCGTCCGCGCTGAGCCACGCGCTCGCGCGGCTGCGCGACGCGATCGGCGACGCACTGTTCGTGCGCCTCGGCAACGAAATGCAGCCGACCGTGCGCGCCGACGACATCGCCACCTGGGCCGGCGACGCGCTCGACGCGATGTCGAAGGGGCTCGCCCGCGCGCGCCGCTTCGATCCCGCGCAAAGCGACCGCACGTTCGTGTTCGCGGCGACCGACTACACGGCCTTCGCCGTGCTGCCGGCATTTCTCGCACGCATCCAGCATGTCGCACCACAGTTGCGGATCCGCGTCGTGCATTCGGACCGGAAGATCTCCGTCGACGAACTCGCGGCCGGCCGCATCGATTTCGCGCTCGGCTACCACGAGGAATCGGCGGCCGACGCGCCGGGCATCGAGGACTTCGACTGGTTCTCCGACGACTACGTCGTGATCGCGAGCGCCACGCATCCGGACATCCGCCGGCGGCTGACGCTCGACCAGTATCTGGCGGCACGCCACGTGGTCGTCACGCCGTGGAACGAGTCGCGCGGCGTCGTCGACCATGTGCTCGACCGGCTCGGCCTCGCGCGGCAGGTCGCCGTGCAGTTGCCGACCGTGCTGGCCGCACCGTTCGTGATCGCGGAATCCGCGCTGCTGATGACCGTGCCGAACCGCGCCGCGCAGGCGCTGCGGCACGCGGCGCCGATCCGCATCTTTCCCGCACCGTTCGAGATCCCGCGCTACACCGTGAAGGTCTACTCGCACGCGAAGCATGCGCGCACCGATGCGCATCGCTGGATTCGCGCGCAGTTGCTCGACGCAAGGCCCGCCGCGGCCTGACCGACGCACGTTGGTACACCGCGCTGCGCGTGGCCGGACAAGCGTTTCAGGCAGCGGCCGGCCAGATCCGGCAGCCGCCCAGTCATTACGAAATACTTACCAATTTTTCGTATCTGGCGCTTACGCTCGCGCCCTCGCAGCGTCAATAGTGGCAATCCTTGATCCCTGTTTGCGAAATCCGTGTCTCCCTTGCGGGACAAGGGTTTTCCGTTAATTGCAAACCCTCGGCGCACCTGTTGCGCACCGTGTTGCATGGCAATTTGACGACAGGTGTTAGTCAAACAACGATTTCCATCGCCACAAAATTGTATTTTTGCTAAATTAGTAACCAAAGTAGCAAAACGAAGTTCGTGAAATGTAGTTTAGCTTCACGACACTACAAGGAGACCCCGCAGGCCGACCCGGCTGCGCGGGACCGCTCAACGGTTTTCCGTCCGCTTGCCCGCGTGCTGCGCTTACCGGCCCTGCACGAGGTCTCCCTGGTTATCCCGCTTTTGCCCGGCGCTCGCGCTCCGGGCATCTCGTGCAGTCTGGGTTGACTTTTTGACAGGGTATGGAGGAGATGATGAAGAAAGCTTTGGTCGCGGCCGCGCTGATGGCTGCTGGGGTGGTGACGGCGCACGCGCAGAGCAGCGTTACGCTGTATGGCCGCCTGGATGCCGGCATCGAGTACATGAACGGCCTGCAAAACGGCCACCAAGTGCGCGCGGAAAGCGGCGACTGGGGCACGAGCCTCTGGGGCTTGAAGGGCACCGAGGACATCGGCGGCGGCAACAAGGTCCTGTTCCACCTCGAAGGCGCGTTCAACACGATGACGGGCGGCTTCAGCGGCTCGATCTGGGATCGTTATGCGACGGTCGGCATCTCCAACGATCGCTACGGTACGCTGCTGTTGGGTCGCGAACTCGCGATCGCCAACGGCGTGTGGGACTTCGACCCGTTCGGCCAGTCGGCCTGGTCGACGGCCTCGCTGGTGCGCGGCCGCAACTGGAACAAGACCAGCAACAACGTGTCGTACCAGTCGCCGCAGTTCTACGGCCTCGACTTCTACGGCCAGTTCTCGTTCTCGAACTCGACCAGCTTCAACGGCAACACGACGGCCGGCCAACCGGGCCGTGCAGCCGGCGCACAGGTCACCTATACGAATTCGCTGTTCCAGTTGCGCGGTATCTACGACGAAACGCGTGACAGCAACGGCCGCTTCTCGGACGTATTCAACTACTCGCGTGAATACTTCGCGGGCGTGAACGTGTTCCTCGGCCAGTTCAAGGTTCAGGCAGCCTACCAGGCCTCGCGTGCTGACGGCAGCGGCGGCCCGGCAGTGAACGCCGGCGTGACGGGCACCCAGCAGGTCTGGGGCGGCGTGACGTGGCAGGCAACGCCGGCAGCGGCGCTGATCGCAGCCGTGTATCACGTGAACGCGAACCACGGCGGCGGCAACGCGAACATCTACACGGTCGGCGGCTCGTACAACATCTCGAAGCGCACGCTGTTCGACCTGCAGGTCGCGACGGTGCGCAACAGCAAGAACGCCAACTTCGGCCTGAACGCGAACGGCGCCGGTACGGCCGTGTCGACGGGCAACCCGAATCCGGGCGGCAGCCAGACCGGCGTCTACGCCGGTATCCAGCACCTGTTCTGATCAGGCGCCGTTCTCAAAGAATCGATTCGACGACGTTTTCCACGCTGCTGCGAGAGGCGCGTATCGGTGCGGTACCCAACCGGGTATCGCACCGTTTTTTATTGGCGGGCCGGATTTGCGCGGCCCGTCGGCGAATACGGCGCTCAGACGGCCGCTTCGTTCTCTTCGCCGGTACGGATGCGGATCACGCGCTCGACGTCCGACACGAAGATCTTGCCGTCGCCGATCTTGCCGGTGCGCGCCGCGCCGATCACCGCATCGATCACCTGGTCGACCTGCGCTTCCGCGACGACCACCTCGATCTTCATCTTCGGCAGGAAGTCGACGACGTATTCGGCGCCGCGATACAGCTCGGTATGGCCCTTCTGGCGGCCGAAGCCCTTCACTTCCGTCACGGTCAGGCCCGTGAGACCCACTTCGGCGAGCGCTTCGCGGACTTCGTCCAGCTTGAACGGCTTGATGATGGCAGTGATGCGTTTCATGGTGGTTGTCCCCCAATGCTCGTTTGGATGAAAAATCGCGACCCCGATTGTAAGCCTGCGGGCCGCATACGGCCCAGCACGGCTCAATCGAGGCGTTCGGTAAAACGTGACGTGATCGGGTAGCGCCAGTCGCGCCCGAACGCGCGATGCGTGACGCGAATGCCGATCGGCGCCTGGCGGCGCTTGTATTCGTTGATCTTGATGAGCCGCGTCACGCGTTCGACGTCGGCCTGCGCATAACCGGCCGCGACGATCTCGGCGAGCGGCCGGTCCTCTTCCATGTACATCCGCATGATCGCGTCGAGCACGTCGTACGGCGGCAGACTGTCCTGGTCGGTCTGGTTCTCGCGCAGCTCGGCCGACGGCGCGCGGGTAAGGATCCGCTCGGGGATCACGTCGCGCAGCGGGTAGTCGGCCGTCTCGTTGCGATAGCGGCAGAGCCGGTACACGAGCGTCTTCGCGATGTCCTTGATCACCGCGAACCCGCCTGCCATGTCGCCGTACAGCGTGCAGTAGCCGACCGCCATCTCGCTCTTGTTGCCGGTCGTCAGCACGATCGAGCCGAACTTGTTCGACAGCGCCATCAGCAGCGTGCCGCGGATGCGCGCCTGGATGTTTTCCTCCGTCGCGTCTTCCGCACGGCCCGCGAACTCGCCCGCCAGCGATGCGCGGAACGCATCGAACATCGGCGCGATCGCGATCTCGTCGTAACGCACGCCGACGCGCCGCGCCATTTCCGCGGCGTCGGTGGTCGAGATGTCGGCCGTGAAGCGCGACGGCATCATCACCGCGCGCACGCGCTCGGGCCCGAGCGCGTCGCACGCAACCGCGAGCACCAGCGCCGAATCGACGCCGCCCGACAGCCCGATCAGCGCGCCCGGAAACCCGTTCTTGCCGATGTAGTCGCGCACGCCCGTCACGAGCGCGCGGTACACCTGCGCGTCCGTCGACAGCTCGGGCGCGATCGCACCCGGCAGCGGCCGCGCGCCGTCGAATTCGACGATTGCGTGCCCTTCGTCGAACTGCGGCATCTTCGCGACGAGCGCGCCCTGCGCGTCGAGCACGAACGAGCCGCCGTCGAACACGAGCTCGTCCTGGCCGCCGACGAGGTTCACGTACACCATCGGCAGCCCGGTTTCGCGAATCCGCGCGCGCAGGATGTCGAAGCGCACCGCCTCCTTGTTCATGTGGTACGGCGAGCCGTTCGGGATCAGCAGCACCTGCGCGCCGGCCGCCTTCGCGATCTGCGCGGCCGATGCGTGCCACGCATCCTCGCAGATGATCACGCCGTATTTCACGCCGTTCAGCTCGAACACGAGCGGTTCGGCATCCGTCGCGAAGTAGCGCTTCTCGTCGAATACCTCGGCGTTCGGCAGATCCTGCTTGCGGTAGGTGCCGACGATCTCGCCGCCGATGATCAGCGATACCGCGTTGTAGGTATCGGTGGGCGGCACGCCGCGCTCGATCGGGCGGTTTGCATTACCATCGACGGCTGGCGCGTGCGCGCCATCGCCCGAGCCGCGCAGCGGATGACCGACCAGCACCGCGAGCCCGTCGAATGCCTTCAACGCATCGGCGAGCGCGTCGAGTGCCGAGGCCGCCGCCGCGTAGAACGCGGGCCGCAGCAGCAGGTCTTCCGGCGGATAGCCGGACAGCGCGAGTTCCGGCGCGACCATCAGCTGCGCACCATCGTTGTGCGCGGCGCGTGCGGCCGCGACGATCCGCGCGACGTTGCCGGCGAAGTCGCCGACGGTGACGTTGATCTGGGCGAGAGCGAGTCGGGTCTTCATGGCGGGATCGGCGCAGCCTGGCGGCGCGCCCTGAACGGCTGACGAAATCGTCCCGGTGCGGGCCGCGCAGGCCCTCGCATCCGGCGACACAGAACGGTACGGATTCACGCTTGAAACACGAACGCATCGATTATCGCACGGGCATCCTGTCGTCCCCCGCGGAGGTGCCGGCCGAAGAATGGAACGCGCTGCTCGCCCGCGACGCGCAGCCGACGCCCTTCCTGCGTCACGAATTCCTCGACGCGCTGCACGTCGCGCGCTGCGCGGTCGACGATACCGGCTGGTCGCCGCACTTCGTCACGCTGACCGACGAGCGCACCGGCCGGCTCGCGGCCGCCGCGCCCGTCTACGCGAAACAGCATTCGTACGGCGAATACGTGTTCGACTGGGCCTGGGCCGACGCGTACCAGCGCAACGACCTGCCCTACTACCCGAAGCTGCTGTGCGCGGTGCCGTTCACGCCCGTGCAGGGCACGCGCCTGCTCGCGGCCGACGACGACGCGCGCCGCCGGCTCGCGGCCACGCTGCTCGCATTCGCCGAGCAGAGCGACGTGTCGTCGCTGCACGTGCTGTTCCCGACCGGCGACGAAGCGGCGCTCCTCGAATCGATGGGAATGATGCTGCGCGAAGGCGTGCAGTTCCACTGGATCAACGACGGCTACCGCCACTTCGACGATTTCCTCGGCACGCTCGAGCAGAAGAAGCGCAAGAACATCCGCGCCGAGCGGCGCAAGGTGCACGACGCGGGCGTGACGTTCCGGCGGCTCACCGGCGACCAGATCACCGACGCCGACTGGCGCTTCTTCTCGCGCTGCTACCGGCAGACCTATCGCGAACACTTTTCGAGCCCGTACCTGAACCTCAACTTCTTCCGCACGATCGGCGCGACGATGCCCGAGAACCTGCTGCTCGTGATCGCGGAAGCCGACGGCCGGCCGATCGCGAGTGCGCTCGCCGTCTACCGGCGCGGCGAAAACGGCGGCGGCACGCTGTACGGCCGCTACTGGGGCGCGGTCGAACACGTGCCGTGCCTGCATTTCGAAACGGCCTACTACCAGTTGCTCGAATTCTGCATCGAGGCCGGGCTCGATACGTTCGAAGGCGGCGCGCAGGGCGAACACAAGCTCGCGCGCGGTTTCCTGCCGACCGTCACGCACTCCGCGCACTGGCTCGCGCACCCGGCGTTCTCGGACGCGGTCGCGCGCTTTCTCGAACGCGAGACCGAGCATATCCACGCGTACGTCGACGAACTGCGCGAACACGATCCGTTCCGGCGCGGCACCGAGTAACGTCATCAAGCGCATCTGCATGCGGTGAAGCCACGACCGGCTTCGCCGCATGCCATACGGCCCCTCCGGCTCAGTGCGCGGTGAGCGTCACCGTCATCGACAGCGCCCGCGGGTCGCGCGACGAAGCCGCCGCCGACAGCCCGTCGCTGCCCGCGGCGATCCGCCAAGCATGCGCATTCGCATCCCGGATCGCAAAGCGCTGCGCCCGCATCGAAACGCTGACTGTCCGCACCGCGCCCGGCTGCCGCGCAACCTTGGTCCAGCCGACGAGCCGCTTCGGCGGCTCGCCGAGCGACACGGACTGTGCCGTCATCGCCCACACGGATGCAATCGTCGAACGCCGGAACAACGAAGTTTTCATTGATCCGCCTGAATCGATCTGTTGTACTTGTCACCACACTCCAGCGTCCAAGCCTGAAAATAGACCGGTCACCATGCTTGACCGGCAGCAGTACTTGACCTCTCGCAGCGGGGCAAACCCGAAGGTCATGGAGAGAGACATGGAGTTACGACAGAAATCGGTATCCGTCCGGGTCTACCGACAGGCGCTCGACGACATGCGCCGCAACGGCTTCGACACCGCGCCGCTGTATGCGACGCTCGGCATCGGCGCGTCCGATCTCGCCGACGACGCGCGGCGCATCCCCGGCGATCGGCACGTCGCCGCGATGCGGCTGATGAGCGAATGGCCGTTGTCCTGGCATCGTCCGCCGCCGCAGGTCGTGCCGTGGCTCGCGCCATTCCCCGAGCTCGCGGGCATCACCTGCAACGCCGCGACGCTGCGCGACGCGCTGCACGGCTACCTGCGCTACCGCGAACTGATCGGCAACGTCGACTGGGTGTTCGCGTATGAAACCCGCGGCGCGATCGCGCTCGAGTACGTGAACGAGGGTGACGGTCGGCCCGCCAGCAGCGCGTTCGCGAATTTCGCGATCCTCGTCGCGCTTGCGCGCCTGTACGATCCGCACGTGCAGGTCGACGAAGCCGCATTCGCGGGCCGCGCGTTCGCGCCGACGGCCGCGCTGCGCGACCTCCTCGGCGCGGCGGTGTCGTTCGATGCCGCAACCAACCGCGTCGTGCTGCGCTCCGCACGCTTCGACACGCCGTTCGAGCGCTACAACGCGCCGCTCGCGGACATCCAGCGTCACGCAGCCGACGCCGCGCGCGAGCGCGTGCGCGCCCGCTCGACGTTCGGCTCGTCGGTCGAGCAATGCGTGCGTGACTGGCTGCGCACGTCCGACGACGCCGACGTGCCGTCCGACACGCTGATGGAGCACGTCTGCACGCGCTTCGCGATGTCGCGCTGGACGCTGCGCCGGCGGCTGCATCGCGAAGCGGTCGGGTTTCATGCGCTCGTCGCACAGGCCCGGCTCGGTGAAGCGCGCGACCTGCTGCTGAATACACAACTGCCGATCGGCGAGATCGGCGTGCGGGTCGGCTTCCGTTCGACGAGCGCGTTCACGCGCTTCTTCACGCGCGAACTCGGCGCGGCGCCGAGCCGCTTCCGCGACGGGCACGGCGATCGGTGGCGTTGACCGGCACTTTTTCTGAGACACTGGCGGCTTCGCATCCCGCCGTCCTGCCATGTCCTGGTTTCTGTATCTGATCGAATGCGCCGACGACAGCGTCTACACGGGCATCACGACCGACGTTGCCGCACGCTTCGACGAGCACGCATCCGGCAAGGGCGCGCGCTATACGCGCTCGCGCAAGCCGCGTGCGGTGCTCGCGTCGTTTCCGCTGCCCGACCGGTCGAGTGCATCGCGCGCTGAATACTGGGTGAAGCGGCTCACGGCTGCGCAGAAGCGGGAACTGGCGGCCGGGTTGCGGACGCTGGAGTCGGTGTTGCCGGCCGTGGTGGCCATCGATGCGAGTGGTGATGTGGCCGGGTTGAAGGCTGGTGCTCGCGGGCGGAAGAAGGCGCAGTCGGAGAACGTCGATAGCGCGGCGAAGACGGTTGAGGCGGGTAAAGACGCGAAGAAGGTTGGGAAGGTCGGGAAGGTCGACAGGGACGCAAAGGACGCAAAGCCTCCCAAGACGGCAAAGGCCGCAACGGTCGCGAAACGCAAGAAGTCCGACAGCGACACGGTCGCAAGAAAGACTTCAGCGCGCGACACACCGGCAAAAAAGGGCAAGCCGGCCGTGCCCTCTTCGTCGAAAAGAAAGGCGCAGGCAGCCAGCGGCAAACCCGTCACGAACGGACGCGAAGGCGCCGCGCCCGCACCGGCCCGCCGCCGCCCGGCTGCCACGAAAGCAACCCAAGCCACCGCGGCCTCCGTTGCACCCGTTGCCCCTCGCCGCGCGAAGCGCACGAAGGACGCGCCGGCCACCACCACGTCGCTGGTGTCCGTGCCCGCCTCCGCGCGCAAACAACCTCGACGCACAAAACAAAACCGCGCGGCCTCCTGAGGAGACACGCGCGGTTTGCGTTGCACACGAACCGGCCGTCGGCCGGTACGCCGCTTACTTCTTGTAGTTCGCTGCGCCGTCGGTGATTTCCTTGTGCGCGGCTTCGATGCCGGCCCAGCCTTCGACCTTCACCCACTTGCCCTTCTCGAGCGCCTTGTATTGCTCGAAGAAGTGCTTGATCTGGTCCTTCAGGTACTCGGGCACGTCGTCGATCGACTTCAGGTTTGCCGTCATCGGGCAGACCTTGTCGTGCGGCACGGCGACCAGCTTCGCGTCGACGCCCGACTCGTCGGTCATCTGCAGCATGCCGAGCACGCGCGAACGCACGATCGAGCCTGCCAGCAGCGGGAACGGCGTGATCACCAGCACGTCGACCGGATCGCCGTCGCCCGACAGCGTCTGCGGGATGTAGCCGTAGTTCACCGGATAGCGCATGCCCGTGCCGATGAAGCGGTCGACGACGAGGAGGCCCAGTTCCTTGTCCGCCTCGTACTTCACCGGATCGCTTTGCGCGGGAATCTCGATGATCACGTTGAAATCTTGCGGCAGGTCCTTGCCGGCCGGAACATGATTGAAGCTCATGAGCACTCTCTGTAGGTCGATGGGAATTCGGGACAGGGCGCCGCGGCCGATGCACCGCCGCAGACGTCCCGCAAGGGAATGCGCCATTATAGCCAATCGACCGGTGGCGTCCGGATGACGATCGGCCGATAATCGTTCCGGATGCCCGGCCGTCGAACCACCGGCCGCGTTAGTTGGAATCGGCGTTGGTGGCTGAAGCGCTGTCGCCGGTTGGCCGTGAAACATGGGGCCCGGGTGAGCGCTGAAGTGCTGACTCGGGTCGACCGCGAAGCATGGGACCCGGGTGAGCGCTGAAGTGCTGACTCGGGTCGACCGCGAAGCATGGGACCCGGGTGAGCGCTGAAGTGCTGACTCGGGTCGACCGCGAAGCATGGGACCCGGGTGAGCGCTGAAGTGCTGACTCGG
>NZ_JAAGPG010000209.1:0-14161 GCF_017104665.1 Burkholderia sp. Se-20378
TGCTGACGGGCCAGATGCGCGTGAACACGAGATACACGACGACGTTGCCGAGCAGGATGCCGATCGTGCGATCGCGCGCGATCGTCAGGTCGAAGCCGGGGCCGGCGCCCTGGATCACGCACAGGAAAAATGCGAACGCGATCTGGAAGCCGGCATACGCGATGCGCGGCGAGCCGAATGCGACCCACGCGGCGAGCCATCCGCCGGCGAACACCAGCGCCATCAAGTGGCCGACCGACGATAGCGACGGCACGACGAAGACGAGTGCCGCCGTGCCGAGCAGCGCGCCGGCGATGCAGCCGAAGATCCGCAGCGTGAGCTTCTCGACCGTCTCGGCCGTCGAGCCGAGCGACACGATGTAGCAGGTGACGACGCAGGTATGGATGCCCGACCAGTCGAGCTGCGAATACAGCAGGTAGCAGAAGATCGCCGCGGCGGTCGTTTTCAGCGCGTAGCGGATGTGGTCGGGATTGGTGCGTGCGTCGGGCAGGAAGAAGCCGCCGCGCGGGGCGGCGGGCGGGGCGGATTCGGGGGCGGTTGCAGGCGCGTTGGTTGCAGGTGCCGAAGCCGTCGAAGCCGTCGAAGCCGTCGAAGCCGTCGAAGCCGTCGAAGCGACATCGGTCGTTGCGGCCGGTTCCGCGAAATGCGTGATCGCCGCCTGGAGATCCGTCGCAGCAACACGCGCGAGCGGCGGCAGCGTGTCGGCCGGCGGCAGCGCGAGCGTCACGTCGACCGGGTAGCCGCCCTGGTCAAGGATGTCGGCCATCTCGTCGAGCGTCGCGGCGATCGGTGCCGCGTATGCATCGGGCAGCCGCGCGCCCGGTTCGCGATCGGCCAGCGCGACGCCGACGAGCAGCGCGGTGCTCGATGCCACGGCCTGCCGCAACGCCGCGAAATCGGCGGCGGACGACGAGCCTTCGAGTTTCGACAGCTTGAGCCACGTGAGCAGCTGCTTGTCGCCTTCGTGCAGGCTCGCGTTGAATGCGTCGCGCGCCGCATCGTCACCGCGCAGCCGCTGCGCGGCAAGCCGCAAGCGCTTCGCGAGTTGCGCGTGCGCGAGCTTGCGCGGCGACGGCGCGATCAGCAGGTTGACGACGATCGCGACACCGACCGGGATCGCGATCGTCAGCCAGATGTACAGCAGCGCGCGCGTCGCGGCTTCGCCGAACGGTGCAAGGCCGAGCTGGTCGAGCCCGAAGCCGACGATCATCGCGAGGATCGCGCCGACCGGGCGCAGCTTGCTGGCCGACGTCAGGTACAGGAGGCCGACCGACAGCACGGCCATGCACGCGACCCGCAGGATCGAATAGTCGATGCTGAAGATCGCGATGCCGAGCACGAGCCCGATCACGATCGTGACGATCACCAGCAGCGCGGCCGCGAGCACGACGCTCGTCACGCGGTCGGCACGGATCATGAAGAACACGACGTACGCGGACAGCGCGGCTTCGGGCGTGCCGTAGGCGGCCGTCACGAGCGCGGTCAGTGCGCAGATCAGCGCAACCCGCACGGCAATCGACATGCGCCCCGGAAACGGCGCGAGCAGTCGCAGGACTTCGCGCGGGCCCGGCGAGCGAACCTCAGCGGCAGGCAGTGCCATGCCGGACCTCGACGATCGCGCTGGCGCCGACGCGCACGAGCTTGCCGTCGGGTTCGTCGAGCTTCACGCGCACCGGGAAGCGCTGCGCGACGTGCACCCAGTTCACCGAGTTCTGCACGATCGGCAGCGTGCGCGGCAGGTTGATGCGGGCGCTGTCGGCGATCCCTGCGCCGACGCCGACGACCTTGCCCGTCAGCGGGCGGCTGCGGTCGATCATCGAATAGACGGTCGCGCAGTCGCCGACCTCGATGCGGCTCAGCGACGTCTCGCGGAAGTTGCCGACGGCGAACCATTCGCTTGCGTCGATCAGCGTGAAGATCGACTGGTTCGGCGCAAGGGTTTCGCCGGCGAGCACGCTCAGGCCCGTGACGAGCCCGTCGTGCGGCGCGCGCACGACGGTGTCTTCAAGTGCATGCTGTGCGCGGGCCAGCGCGGCTTCGCGCGCATGCAGCGTCGCGATCGCGTCGGCTTCGTCGCCGATCGTCTGCGCGGACGCGCGCTGCTGTTCCTGCGCCTGCGTGAGCGACACGGCGGCGTCGCGCTGGCGGACCTTCGCCTGGTCGAACTGCTGCGCGCTGACGTAGCCCTGCGCGGCGAGCGGCGCGAGCCGGTTCACGTCGCGCGTGGCAAGGTCGTGGTTCTGCGTTGCGCGCTTGACCTGCTCGGCGGCCACGGCCGCGTTCGAGCGCTCGCCGATCAGCGAACGGCGGCGCGTGTCGAGCGATGCGCGTGCGAGCTCGAGGTCGGCCTGCGCCTGGGCAACCGTCAACCGGTACGGCACGGGATCGATGACATACAGCAGGTCGCCCTTCGCGACGCGCTGGTTTTCATGCACCGCGAGCTGCACGATGCGGCCGCCGACCGGCGACGCGACGTGCACGACGTCCGCGTCGATCGACGCGTCGTCGGTGGACGGGTAGGCCGTCGTGCGGTAGTACGCGTACACGAGTGCCGCGATGCCGAGCGCGACGATCGCCAGGGCGATCACGCGGCCTTTGACGGAGGGGCGGGCGATACCGGCGGCCTTCATGCGAACGGCCCCGTGCCGGTGAGCCACACGATCACGGCGACCACGAGCCCGATCGCGGTGCAGACGGCCAGCTGGTAGGGCACCGTGGCGGCCCAGCCGGTCGCGACGAATACGCGGTGCGCGACGATCGCGCCGATGACACCGACGATCGCGCTGACGAGCCAAAGCGGGAAATATGCGCCGAACAGGACGTACGACGGTGCGCCGCGCGATGCGCAGCCCGCGAGCGGCAGGGCTGGCGCCAGGACGGCGGCGACGCGCAAGGGCGCGCGCGGCGTTGTTTTTCTCATGGTGTGACGAGCTCGACGTTGGGGGTGGATGCCGGGCACGGCGCAATGCGGATCGTCGCCGCGACGACGATTCCGGGATACGGAGCCGATAATAAATCAGCGCGATGCGGACCGCCAGCCACCCGCCTTGTGCACCGTGGGGGGGATTGCCGGTAGGGGGCGCGTCCGCGCGTTCGGCACCGCGTTTCTGCAATGATGGTCGGACCGTCGCGATTCTGCCAGTGCAAGCTCGCGTAGGGTTGCTAACGGACTGTAAAGGATCGTCAGACGAACGAAGGGTGGCTGATTTGTCGTGTCGGCAGCGCGGAATCGGTGCGGAAACGGCCGATTGCCGTGCGAACGCACCGGAATGTGGTCGATCCGGCAGATCGGGGGCGGTGTTGACGAGTCGGTCGAGCGGATTGCGTGTGAAGCGCGGTAGCGCGTCGCGATCGGTGTCGCAGATTTGCGGCGGCCGCTCGACCCGAGCCGTCTGTTCGTCTGCTCGTTTGCTCGCCCGCGTGAGCGACGACGCGCAGTGCCATCGGCTTTGCATGGTGGCGCCTGGCGCCTTCGGGCACGACACGAACGTTCGCATCGATCATCCGGCCGCTATTCTCGAAGTGGCTGACCTGGGTGCGCAAAGCATAGCGAGCGCTGCATGTCGGTATCGACGGGCCTCAGGAAAGCGTCAACGTCGCTCGCGTCGGGCAGGCCGATGAAGCCGCGGTCGAGCGTTGCGACGAGCGGCGTCGAAGCCCGGCCGGTGACCGGTCGTCAAAGCCGCGATCTGTGTACCATCGTACGTATGGCGCGCCGCGCGGCACGGGGCCTCACGGTCTCGTGCAACACGCGGCGCGGAAGCGGTATCGGTATCGCAACGAAGGTGAGCGTTCCATGCGAAGTTTCTTTGTCCGGTTCATTGCAATCGGCGTGCTGTTCCATCTGTACGTCGGGATACGGATCATTCCCGATGCGTTCACGTCGCCGGTCGCGCGCACGATCGCGGCGCTCGTGCTGGCGAGCTTCGTCGTGCTGATCCCGGTCGGCATGTTCTCGCGCCGCTTCGACGAAGGCTGGGCCGCGACGCTGGCCGGCTGGGCCGGTTCGCTCGTGATGGGCTTCTTCTCGTCGCTGCTCCTGCTGACGTTCCTCCGCGAATTCGTGCTGCTCGGCGTGTCCGGATGGCGGCATCTCGGGCACGACGGCGCGTGGCCTGCCGCCGCGACCGACACGGCGCTCGGTGTGCTGGCCGGTGCGGTGTTCGTCACCGTGATCGGGTTCGTCGGTGCGCGCCGCACGGCGGCGGTCAAGCGCGTGTCGATCCCGGTCGCGGGGCTGCCGGCCGGGCTCGACGGGCTGACGATCGTGCAACTGTCCGACATCCACGTCGGGCCGACGATCAAGCGGCCCTACGTCGAACGGATCGTGCGCGCGGTCAATGCACTCGATGCCGACCTCGTCGTCGTGACGGGCGACGTGGTCGACGGTTCGGTCAAGCGCCTGCGCGACCACACGGCGCCGCTCGGCCGCATGCAGTCGCGGCACGGCAGCTTCCTCGTGACGGGCAACCACGAGTATTACGCGGGCGCGCATGCGTGGATCGACGAGTTCCGGCGCATCGGGCTGACGGTGCTGCTCAACGAGCACGTGCTGATCGAGCACGACGGTGCGCACGCGGTGCTCGCGGGCGTCACCGATTTCACGGCGGGCGGGTTCGATCCCGCGCATCGCAGCGATCCCGTGCAGGCGCTCGCGGGTGCGCCGCGCGACATCGGCACGAAGATCCTGCTCGCGCACCAGCCGCGCAGCGCGGAAGCGGCGAATCGCGCCGGTTTTACCGTGCAGTTGTCGGGGCATACGCACGGCGGCCAGTTTCTGCCATGGCCACCGTTCGTGCGGCTGCAGCAGCCGGTGATCGGCGGGCTGAGCCGCTTCGGCGACCTGTGGCTCTACACGAGCCGCGGCACCGGATACTGGGGGCCGCCGAACCGCTTCGGCGTGCCGTCCGAGATCACGCTGATCCGGCTGACGCGCGGCGCGTAGCGCACGTTCCCCCGTTTGGAAAAAGGCAGGCGCCGGGCCGTCATCAGCGGGAACCGGGCCTGACCGGCGGCCATCACTCGATGCGGGCGATGTCGTCGAAGTCGAAGCGCGGGCTGCGCGGGAACAGGCCGGCCGGATCGCCGTAGCCCAGATTCACGAGGAAGTTGCTCCGGATCGCGGTACCCGCGAAGAACGCGGCATCGACCTTCGCGCCGTCGAAGCCGGACATCGGGCCCGCGTCGAGGCCGAGGGCGCGCGCGGCCAGGATCAGGTATGCGCCCTGCAGCGACGAATTGCGGAATGCAGTGGCCTCGATCAGCGCATCGTTGCCGGCGAACCAGCTGCGTGCGTCGGCGTGCGGGAACAGGCGCGGCAGGTGCTCGTGGAATGCCATGTCCATGCCGATGATCACGGTGACCGGCGCGGCCATCGTCTTCGCGAGATTGCCTTCGGACAGCGCGGGCTTCAGGCGCGCCTTCGCTTCGGGCGACTTGACGAACACGAAGCGCGCGGGGCTCGTGTTCGCCGACGTCGGGCCGAATTTCGCCAGGTCGATCAGCCGGTGCAGCAGTGCATCGTCGACGGGTTTGTCCTGCCACGCGTTGTGCGTGCGCGCGGTGAGAAACAGTTGGTCGAGAGCGGAGTCGGAGAGCGTCGTCATGATGGGATCCGGAAGGAAAGCGGCCGGGGCGAGCCGGCCGGCAGGGAAGAAGAAACCATGCGGCCCCTTTCGAAAAGGCGGGCCGCGACACGCCGCGATGATAGCGTGACGCGCGAACCGCGAACCGCGAACCGCGAACCGCGAACCGCGAACCGCAAACCGCAAACCGCAAACCGCAAACCGCAAACTCGCATCGTGCATCGTGCATCGCGGGCGCGCGGATTCCTCTTGTCAGCGAATGACAGCGCATGGCAGTGTGCGACGCCGTTGGCTAGTATGCAGGCATGCCCTGTTCGCTCCGTTCATCGCCTGTTTCTCTCGACATGTCGACACCCGATCTCTTCGCTGACACGCCCGCACCCGACGTGGACTGGTACCCGGACTGGCTGGCGCCGTCCGATGCCGATCGCGCGCTGGCCGCGTTGATCGGCGAGGTCGCGTGGCAGCAGGACACGATCCGCACGCCGCGCGGACGCATTCCGTTGCCGCGGCTGACCGCATGGCAGGGCGAGCCGGATGCCGTCTACGTGTATTCGGGGATCCGCAACGTGCCGGCGCCGTGGACGCCGGCCGTGCTCGACCTGAAGCACGCGGTCGAGGCGACGTGCGGCGCGTGTTTCAACAGCGTGCTGCTCAATCGCTACCGCAACGGGCAGGACAGCCTCGGCTGGCATGCGGACAACGAGCCCGAACTGGGCGATGCGCCGGTGATCGCATCGGTGAGCCTCGGCGCGATGCGCGTGTTCGACCTTCGCCATCGCAAGACCGGCGTCACGCATGCGTATCGCCTCGGGCATGGCAGCCTGCTCGTGATGCGCGGGCGCACGCAGGCCGAATGGCAGCATCGCGTGCCGAAGGCGCCGGGCGTGCAGGGCGAGCGCGTGAACCTGACGTTTCGGCGGGTGATGCCGGCTGGTACGGGCCGGTAACAACTGTCGTCATCGAAGCGCCTGGATCGCCGGACGATTCGCGCCCCTTTTCTGCGAGTCACGGGCGATCGATGCAGGCAAGCAGTCTCGTGTGCGGCACGTTGCCGCATCGGCGCTGAACCGGGCGCGTTGAAACGGCGCTGAGGCCCGTGTCATATAGGTTTCAGAAAATTTTAATCGACCGGTCGGTTCCGATAGATGAGTGAAACCTCTGATGGTGCGTCGCAACAATCTTTGACTAGACTGTCGAATGGCAGAAGCGCGTCGCATCCCGGCGCGATCCTTTCGACATGCCTCAAGCGTTGCCGATACGGTGCGCAAGGGGGCAGGAGCAAAACGCGTGACCGTATTCGACCCTTCCTTCGAACCCTCGCTGCACGTCTTTGAACAAGACGGCGGATGGCAATGGGCGCTGACGGTGAAGCGGGCGACCGGCGTTGGCGTGAAAGTCGTTGCGTTCAGCCAGGAAGGCTTTCGCGGCGAAGCCGAGGCCTACGCCGCCGGCCAGCTTGCCCGCGCCGAGTATGACGACGCCGTGACGGCCTGACGCCGTCGCGTCGATCCCGCCGCCCGAGGATCGTCTTCATTGCTTGCCGCCCGCCGCCGGGTGGTTCTTTCCCGATCGTTTTCAGTTTTCCGTCGCCTGTCGCGCTTCGCGCGACAGTGCGTGCGGCGTGTTTGCACGCCCGTCCGCCCGAGCCCGCCGCGCCAAATGGTCCGTACCATTCGACACGTGTGTGCCATACGCCACGCTTAACGTCCCTGCACGGCGTCCGTCGCGCCGGCGATGCGGCTTCGCGCCGCGATTGGAATGCCGGACGCCGGACGCCGACCCATCGACAAGAATGCAGGTCATGTGCGACGACAGAACCGACTACAACCGCCAGGCACGCGGCGGAGCGCGCACGGCGCGGGCGCCGGAACGGGGATTCACGCTGATCGAGGTGCTGATCGCGCTGGCGATCGTCGCCGTGGCGCTCGGCGCCGTGATGCGCGCGATCGGCGCGCTCGCGTCGGATACCGACATGGCGCGCATGCGCCTGCTCGCGTTATGGAGCGCCGACAACGCGCTCGGCGAGATCCGCATTGCATCGACCTGGCCGTCCGTCGGCACGAACACGTTTGCCTGCCCGCAGGGCCGCTACCGGTTCGTGTGCCGCCAGTCGGTGGCCGCGCTGCCGAGCCCGCTCGTGCGTCGCGTGACGGTGAGCGTGTATCCGTCCGCGTTGAGCCGCAACGTGCTCGCCGAAGTCGTCACGGTGATCCAGAATGAAGCGCGCCACTAACCCGCGCGCGGCGGCGCGTGCCGGTACTCGTGCCCGCGGCTTCACGCTGATCGAGATGCTGGTCGCGATCGCGCTGCTCGCCGTGATCGCGCTGCTGTCGTGGCGCGGCCTCGACGCGACGATCCGCGGTCGCGACGATATCGCGTCGAATCTGGCGCAAACGCGTCTGCTCGGCCGCTACTTCTCTCAACTGCAGTTCGACCTGACGAACCTCGTCACGCCCGATGAAGTGTTCGGGCCGCCGCTGCGCATCCGTCCGGGCGAACTCGTGATGGTGCGCCATCTCGGCGTCGGCGGCGGGCCGACGCAGATGCAGGTGGTGCGCTACCAGCTCAAGGGGCGCGAGCTCGTGCGCAGCGCGTCGCAGCCGCTTGCGTCGCTCGCCGAAGTCGACGACGCGCTGCATCACATGGATGCGTTCGCGCGCGTGGTGGTCAGCAATGATGCGCGCTCGATGCAGCTTTCCGTGTGGATCCCGCCCGGCGGATGGACGACGAGCCAGGCCGTCATCGAACAGTCGTATGCGCAGTTTCTCGCGCAGCACGGCATCAGCAACTTCACGTCGATCGGCGTGCCGGTGCCGCGCGGGGTGCGCTTCTCGGTCACGATGGGCGCCCCGGCGGTCGAATACGTGCGGACGATTCCGATCGGCCAGTGACGGCGGCGCGCGCGCGGCCCCCGGCACGGCGTGTGTTCCGTCCCCCGGACAAAATGGTCCGTAACTTTCGTCATACGTCTGTTATTGCCCGTCCGTTAGTCTCGTGACGAGCATGGCCGCCGCGACCGGTTCCATCGAACCGGATCGGCGGCGGCATCGGCAAACGGGAAGGGGGCGAACGTGACGGTCGAGCACCGGCATGATGCACACGCGGGCGCGTCGGGACGCGACGCGCGCGAACAACGGCAATCGGCGGCGATCCTGAGCCGCGCACAAAACTGGCACAGCGCCGGACGATTCGACGACGCGGCGCGCGAATATCTCGCCGTGCTCGAGAAGGAGCCGGACAATCCCCAGGCATTGCACCTGTACGGCATCCTGCAGTTCCAGCGCGGGGCAGCCGACGACGCCGAAGCGCTGCTGCGCCAGTCGGTTGCGATCGCACCCGGCACGCGCGTGCTGTCGGATCTCGGCGCGATCGCCGGCGAGCGCGGCCGTGTCGGCGAGGCGCTCGAGCACTTCGCAGCCGCGCTGCGAGCGACGCCCGACGACGTGCAGACGCTCGTGCGCCGCGGCAACACGCTGCTCGGGCTGCGCCGCCCTGACGAGGCGCTGGCGTCGTTCGACCGCGCGCTCGCGGTGTCGCCGCTGGTGCTCGATGCGCTTTGCAATCGCGGCAGCGCGCTGCGCGCGCTGAGTCGTTTCGACGAGGCGCTCGATACCTACGATCGCGCGCTGATGGTCGACCCGCGTTCGTTCGAATCGTGGTTCAACCGCGGCCTCGTACTGCGCGAGCTGCGGCGGCCGGCCGATGCGCTGCAGTGCTTCGAGCGCGCCAACGCGATCCGGCCCGGCATGGCCGCGATCATGGCCGAGCGCGGCCGCACGCTGATCGATCTGGATCGGCCGGGCGAGGCGCTCGACGCGTTCAATGAAGCGATCGCTGCCGATCCCGCGCGGATCGACGTGCTTTACAACAGCGCGGTCGCGCTCGAACGGCTCGGCCGCGCGGACGAAGCGCTCGCCCGCTGCGAGCGCGTGCTGAGTGTCGATCCGGATCATGTCCGCGCCCATGCGAGCCGCGGCAATGCGCTGCTGCAGCTCAAGCGCCACGATGACGCGCTGGCTGCCTACGCGCGAGCACTGGCGCTCGATCCGCACTCGGCGGAGACGTTGTGCAATCGCGGCACCGCGTTGCGTTACCTGAAGCGTTACGACGACGCGCTGGCCAGCTACGACGCGGCGCTTGCGCGCGACGCGCGGTTCGCCGAAGCGTGGACCAACCGCAGCAACGTGCTGCAGGACCTGCATCGCTACGACGAAGCGATGGCGTCGCTCGACCGTGCGCTCGCACTGCGCCCCGATCACGCGACGAACTGGCTCAACCGCGGCAACCTGCATTTCGAAACGGCGCGCACGGACGATGCGCTTGCCTCGTACGACCGCGCGATTGCGCTGCAACCCGACTACGCCGAAGCGCATTTCGCACGTGCGTCGTTGTATCTGATCGAAGGCGATTTCGCGCGTGGCTGGCCCGAGTACGAATGGCGGCTGCGCGATGCGCAGCTTGCGCGGCACTACCGGCCGTTCACGCAGCCGGCGTGGCAGGGCGACACGCCGCTCGACGGCCGGACGGTGCTGATTCACGCGGAGCAAGGATTCGGCGACACGCTGCATTTTTGCCGCTATGTGCCGCTGGTGGCCGCACGTGGCGCGCGGGTCGTGTTCGAGGTGCAGCCGCAACTGCGCGCGCTGATGGCGTCGCTGTCCGGCGCGGCCCACGTGATTGCGCGCGGCGAACCGTTGCCGGCGTTCGACTGCCAGGTCCCGTTGTTGAGCCTGCCGCATGCGTTTCGCACCGACGAAGCCACGATTCCGCATGCCGGCGCCTATCTGCATGCCGACCCGCAGCGCACGCGCCAGTGGGACGCGCTGCTCGGCGAGCGGCGCCGGCCACGGATCGGGATCGCATGGGCCGGCAATCCGGAGCACCGGAACGATCACAACCGGTCGATCGATTTCTCGTGGCTCGCGCCGTTGTTCGATCTCGACGTCGACTGGATCAGTCTGCAAAAGCCCGTGCGCGAACGCGACGAGGCGCTGCTCGCGGGCGCGCCGGTGCGTCGCGTCGACGACGAACTCGGCGACTTCGCGGACACGGCCGCGCTGATCGGCGCGCTGGATCTCGTGATTGCGGTCGATTCCGCCGTCGCGCATCTGGCGGGCGCGCTGGGCCGCGCGGTCTGGGTGCTGCTGCCCGATCCGGCGGAGTGGCGCTGGATGCGCACGCGCGGCGACAGCCCGTGGTATCCGTCCGCGCGGCTGTTCCGGCAGGCCGTGCCGGGGGACTGGACAGGCGCGATCGACGCGGTGCGTGCCGCGATCGTGCCGATGACACGTTAGACACGACACGCGATACCAACAGCGACAAGTGGGGGCCATACGATGACACCGAACGGGGAAGGGACGACACTCGCGAGCGCGCCGGTCGCGCCGGATCGCCGTCCGCCCGATACCGCGCAACTCGAACGGCTGCTCCTGCGCGCGCGCAAGGCGCACCACGAGGGCGCGCTGCAGCATGCTGAGCGCGCGTATACCGAATTGCTGACGCTCGATCCCGAGCATCCGGAGGCGCTGCACCTGCTCGGCGCGGTGCGCTTCCAGCAAGGGCGGCTCGACGATGCCGAGCCGTTGATGCGGCGCTCGATCGAGCATCGGCCGGTGCCGCTCGCGCTCGCGAATTACGCGGCGGTGCTGACCGGGCTCGGGCGGGAGCACGACGCGCTCGTGCGTCTCGACGAAGCACTCGCGATCAACCCGGTTCATCAGCGCGTGCTGTTTCAGCGCGCGGGACTGCTCGGTCAGCTCGCCCGGTACGACGACGCATGCACGGTCTACGATCGGCTGCTCGAGCTGACGCCCGGTTTTGCCGACGGCTATGTGAAGCGCAGCGACATGCTGCGCGCGCTCGGCCGTCACGACGAAGCGCTCGCCGATTGCGATCGGTCGATCGCGCTGGCCGGGCGTTCGTTCGATGCGATGCGCGGACGCGGCCTCGCGCTGCGCGAACTCGGCCGCTTCCGCGAGGCAGTCGACAGCTACGGCTACGCGCTCGCTCAGACGCCCGGCAGCGCCGAAGTGCTGTTCCTGCGCGGTGTCGCGTATCTCGATCTGCACGATCCCGAGCGCGCGCTCGCGGATTTCAATGCGGCGATCGCGGCGAGCCCGACTTTCATCGATGCGATCTTCAACAGCTCGATCGCGCTCGAGCTGCTGGGCCGGCACGATGAAGCGCTCGTGCGCTGCGACCGCGTGCTCGCGATCGATCCGCGCCACGCGCGGGCACTGGCGAACCGCGGCAACGCGGCCAGCCACCTGGAACGCTATCGCGACGCGGCCGACAGCTATGCGCGTGCACTCGACGCGGAACCGCGCAGCACCGGCGTGCTGTGCAACTACGCGAGCGCGCTGATGCGCATCGAACGTCACGACGATGCACGTGACATGTGCGACCGCGCGCTCGCGCTCGATGCGGGCTACGTGCCCGCCTGGTTCACGCGCGGCCGCGTGCAGCTCGAGACGCACCGCTACGAGGCCGCGCTCGACGATTTCGCGCGCGTGATCGAGGCGACGCCGCGCGACAAGCTTGCGCATTTTCATCAAGCTAACGCCCTGCGTGCGCTGCGGCAGCACGACGCCGCGCGGCAGGCCTATGCGGATGCGATCGAGATCGATCCCGACTACGTGCTCGCGCACTGCATGCGTGCGTTCCTGTGCCTGTCGATCGGCGATTTCGAAGCGGGTTGGGCCGAGTATGAATGGCGCTGGCGCGATACGCAGCTCGATGCGAGCCGGCGCACGTTCGCGCAGCCGCGCTGGACTCACGGGATGCCGCTCGACGGCAAGACGATCCTGCTGTACCCGGAACAGGGGCTCGGCGACACGCTGCAGTTCTGCCGCTATGTCCCGCTCGTGAAAGCGCTCGGTGCACGCGTCGTGCTCGAAGCGCCGGTCGAACTGAAGGCGCTGTTCGCGACGCTCGACGGCGTCGATACGCTCGTCGCGCGCGGCGAGCCGCTGCCGCCGTTCGACCTGCATTGCCCGCTGCTGAGCCTGCCGCTCGAATTCCGTACCGACCTGGCGTCGATTCCCGCCGGCGCTCCGTATCTTGCTGCCGACCCCGTGCGTATCGCGCAATGGCGCGAGCGGCTCGGTGCAGCGACGCGGCCGCGGATCGGTCTCGTGTGGTCCGGCAATCCGCTGCACCTGAACGACCGCAACCGCTCGATGACGCTCGCGGATCTGCTGCCGCTGTTCGACGACCGTTACGAATGGATCAGCCTGCAGAAGGTGGTCCGCGACGAAGATCGCCCGGTGCTCGACGCGAGCGCGGTCCGCTTCGTCGGCGACGACCTCGCGGACTTCGCCGATACGGCGGCGCTGACTGCGCTGATGGATGGCATCGTCAGCGTCGATACGTCCGTCGCGCACCTCGCCGGCGCACTCGGCCGGCCGCTTGCGCTGATGATTCCGCATACGCCCGATTTCCGCTGGCTGCTCGAGCGGGACGACAGCCCGTGGTATCCGTCCGCGCGACTCTTCCGCCAGCCCGAGGGCGGGCAGTGGGCGCCCGTCGTCGAGCGGATCGCAGCCGGGTTGCCGGCACTCGTCGTCGGCGGCGGCGTGCAATGAGTGCGCGCCGCGAGGGTGCTCCGTTGACCGGCGTCGGACCTGGCGCAACCGCCGCGCCAATGCGCGCGGTGCTCGACGATGCGCTGCGCCAGGCGCGCGCGCGGCTCGAACTGCGCGACGTCGCGGGGGCGGGACGGCTCTACGAAGGCGTGCTGACGATGGCGCCCGACCATGTCGAGGCGCTGCACTTGCTGGGTCTCGTGTATCTGCAACTCGGCGATCCTGCACGGGCGGAGCCGCTGATCGCGCGCTCGATGGGGTTCGGGCTGAACCAGCCATGGAATCTGGCGAACCATGCGGCCGCGCTGACGGGCGTCGGTCGCCATCGCGACGCGCTCGCGCTTGCCGACCGCGCACTCGCGGCCGATCCGGACCATGCGCCGTCGAATGCGGCGCGCGGCGATGCGCTGCTCGCGCTCGGGCAATACGACGCGGCGCTGACGGCCTACGATCGGGCACTCGTGCGGGAACCGGCCCATGTCGTGGCGTGGCGCAAGCGCGGTGAGGCGTTGCGCTGGCTTGAACGGCCTGCCGATGCGCTGATCAGCGTCGAGCGCGCGTTGCGGCTCGATCCGGGCGATGCCGCCGCGAACATCGAACGCGGGCATGCGTTGCGTGCACTCGGCCATCGCGAGCAGGCGTTGCACAGCTATCAGCTAGCGATGGTCGTGCGTGGCAAGACGCCCGAACTCGTCTACGCGTGCGGTGTCGTGATGACCGAACTCGGCCGTCCGGCCGACGCGCTCGCGTGTCTCGACGAAGGGCTCGCACGACAGCCGAAAGACGAGCAGTTGCTGTACGCGAGTTGTGTGGCGCTGGATCTGCTGCACGCCCGCGACGAATTGCTGAAGCGCTGCGACCGGCTGCTTGCGCTGAACCGCGGCAACGTCGCGGCGTGGGTCGGGCGCGGCAATGCGCTGCTCGGGCTCGAGCGTCATGCGGAAGCGGCCGAGGCCTACGCGCAAGCGCTGGCGCGCAATCCCGACGATA
>NZ_JAAGPG010000210.1:0-240 GCF_017104665.1 Burkholderia sp. Se-20378
GGATGCTTGTGTGTGATGTCGGTGTTGTTTATGTTCAGTGGTTGGGTTGGTATCAGTTCACTGTAGTCTATGAGCTGTCTCGGTGCATGAGGTAGGGTACGGCAGTTTATGTGCGCGTGTTGTCTAGTGGCTAGAGACCGCGTTTGAGGTCATTGTGTTGGCTTTTCTCGCTATCATATATGTTATAGATTGGTGTTCTTGGTCTTGTATTGTTCTATTTTTTTTTTTTTTTTAATGGTC
>NZ_JAAGPG010000211.1:0-13958 GCF_017104665.1 Burkholderia sp. Se-20378
TGCGGCCGCTTCGCACCACCATGAGACTCAAGGCAAAGATCTTCCTTCTGGCCATCGTGCCGTTCCTGCTCGCGATCGCCGGCATCGGCTTCGGCGTGCGCCAGCAGGCGACGTCCCTCGCGCGCACGCAGCACGCGACGATCCAGGCCGCGTACCTGTCGAGCAAGGAAGTCGAGCTGAAGCACTATGTCGAGCTGGCGACGAGCGCGATCATGCCGCTCTACGACGCGAGCGGCCGCAACGCGCGCGACGACGCGATGCTGCGCACGCAGGCGCTCGCGATGCTGCAGAAGATGGATTTCGGCCCCGACGGCTATTTCTTCGTGTACGACCTGCATGGCAATTCGCTGATGCATCCGCGCGAGCCCGAGCGCGTCGGCCACAACTACTGGTCGATGCGCGACCCGCAGGGCGCACTGACGATCCAGAAGCTGATCGGCGCGGCGTCGAGCGGCGGCGGCTACGTGCGCTACGCATGGCAGCGGCCGTCGACGGGTCGCGTCGCACCGAAGCTCGGCTACGTCGTCGCACTCGAGCGCTGGGGCTGGATGGTCGGCACCGGCATCTATCTCGACGATGTCGACACCGCGCTGCAGCGCATCGACGCACGCGCGTCCGCGAACATCGAGCGTACGATGAGCTGGCTCACCGCGATCGCGCTCACGGGTGCGGCGGCGATCGCCGTGTGCGCGCTGGTGTTGAACGTCAGCGAGTCGCGCAGCGCCGACGCGAAGCTCAAGCTGCTCGCGCAGCGCGTGGTCGAATCGCAGGAGCAGGAGCGCGCGCGGCTGTCGCGCGAGCTGCATGACGGGATCAGCCAGATGATGGTGTCCGCGAAGCTGATGCTCGAATCCGCGCTCGCCCGTTTCGAACGCGGCTCGGCGCGCCTGCCCGAAGCCGAGCAGGCGCTCGCATCGGGCGTCGGGCGGCTCGGCGACACGCTGCGCGAAGTGCGGCGCATCTCGCATGCGCTGCGTCCGTCCATGCTCGACGACCTCGGTCTCGCAGCCGCGCTCGAACAGCTGGTTCGCGAACTCGGCGCCGAAAGCGGCATCGACATCGGCTATACGCAGGTCGCGCACAGCGGCACCCGGCCGCTGCCCGAAGCCGTCAACACCGCGCTGTTCCGGATCGCCCAGGAAGCGCTCAGCAATATCGTGCATCATGCGCAGGCGTCGCGCGCGGCCGTCACGCTCGACGTCGGCGCGCAATCCGTCTCGCTGACCATCGCCGACAACGGCTGCGGCTTCGACGCCGAGCGCTCGCAGGCCGACGCGCGCCGCGGCATCGGCCTGCGCAACATGCGCGAACGCCTCGACGCACTCGGCGGCATGCTGACGATCACGTCGCAGGTCGGCCACACGATCGTCGCCGCGCGCGTGCCGCTGCCCGGCGCCGCGTCATGACGCGCCCCATAACAGGAGACCTTTCACGCATGAGCGCCCCCGACACCGCCCGGCCCGTCGCCCGACTGCTGCTCGTCGACGATCACCCGCTCGTGCGCGACGGCTTGCGGATGCGGCTCGAAGCGGCCGACCTGTCCGTGGTCGGCGAAGCCGGCAACGCCGACGAAGCGCTCGCGCTCGCCGCGTCGCTCGAACCCGATCTCGCGCTGATGGACGTCGGCATGAACGGGATGAACGGCATCACGCTCGCGGGCGTGTTCCACGAACGCTTTCCGGGTATCCGCGTGCTGATGCTGTCGATGCACGACAACATCGAATACGTGACGCAGGCCGTGCGTGCCGGCGCGAGCGGCTACCTGCTGAAGGATTCGCCAGCGAGCGAGATCGTGCGCGCGATCGGCGCGGTGCTGGCTGGCCAGACGTTCTTCAGCGAAGGGCTCGCCGCGCGGATGATCCACGCGAGCGCGACCGCGTCGCCGCTCGACCGGCTCACGCCGCGCGAACGCGACATCCTCGATGCGCTGGCGGAAGGGCTGTCGAGCAAGCAGATCGCGCAGCAGACGGGGCTGTCGGTGCGCACGGTCGAGACGCACCGGCTCAATCTGAAGCGCAAGCTGGAGATAGAAGGGCAGGCCGAGCTGATCAAGTTCGCGGTCGAGCATCGGCGGAGGTAGGCACATCCGACGGACGCCTCGATCCGCTGTGAAAGGCTCGACCTGTCGGCACGCCACATCATTCCGGCTGTGAAGATGTCACGCACGCCGCCGCGCGCCCCGATTGCTGCTCCGTTTCACGCCGCACCATCAGCATCACCGCAATCGTAATACTAAGGATTCCGGAACACAAAACCGCGATCGAAAACCCGTGCGCCATCGCGTCCCGATACGCGCCGAGCAGCGCCGGTCGCCCTGCCGCAAAAACATGCTCCATCACCGCCTGCTGCGCAAGCGTATCCGCTTGCGCGCTGCCGGCCGCCTGCATCGCGGCCGTCATCCGGTGCAGCGCCCCGACGCTCATCATGCTGCCGAGCACCGCGATGCCGATGCTCATCCCGGTCTGACGCAACGCGTTCATCGTCGCCGACGCCATGCCCGCGCGTTCGGCCGGCGCCAGTTCCATCACGGTCATGCCGGTTGCGGGCACCGCGAGCCCCATGCCGACCCCGAGCACCGCCAGCGCGATACCGACCGGCAGATACGGCGTGCCCGCGCCGAAACCCGCCATGACCGCGAGCATCGTGCCGACCAGCCCATACCCGGCCACCATCAGCGTGTGCAACGAAACGCGCGCCGCGATGCGCCCGAACAGCATCGACGTGATCGCCGTCATCACGAACTGCGGCATCAGTTGCCAGCCAGCCTCGGCGGGCGTGCGCCCCTGCGCCTGCTGCAGGAACAGCGACAGGAAGAACAGGCTGCTGTACCCCGAGAACCCGAGCACGAACGACGCGAGATTGGCGCGCACCAGCCGCCGGTCGCGAAACAGCCAGACCGGCAGCAGCGGCCGCTCGACACGCGCTTCGACCCGCACGAACACGACGAACGCCACCGCGGCGCCCGCCAGCGGCACGAGCACCTTCACATGCAACGCGCCGGCTTCGCCGATGCCGATCAGCCCGTACGTAAGCAACCCGAGCCAGACCACGCTCAGCGCCTGGCCGAGCGGATCGAACGCCGCGTGCTGCGGATGCCGGCGCTCCGGAATGCCCCATGCGCCGAGCAGCACGGTCACGATGCCGATCGGCACGTTGACGAGGAAGATGTTCTGCCATCCGCCATGCTCGACGAGCAGGCCGCCCACCAGCGGCCCGAGGATCAGTGCAAGCGCACTGAACGCGGACCACCCGCCGATCGCACGGGCGCGCTCGCGCGCATCGGGAAACGCATGCGTGAGGATCGGCATCGCACCGGGAATCAGCAACGCACCGGCAAGCCCCTGGATCGCGCGGCCAATCAGCAGCGGCACGATGCTGCCCGCGCAGGCGCAGACCACCGACCCGGCCGTGAACAGGATCACGCTGGCGAGCCACACGCGCTTGTGCCCGTAGCGATCGCCGAGCGGCCCGGCCGACAGCATGAACGCGGACAACGCGAGCGCATACGCATTGACGACCCACTGAAGGCCGCCGATATCGGTATCGAGCGCCGTCTGCAGCGTCGGCAACGCGACGTTGACGATGCTGATGTCGAGCGTGGCGAGAAAGGTGCCGAGACAGGCGGCCAGGACGAGTGCGGCGCGACGGTAGCGAGGCATGGCGGTCAGCCCTTCGCGGGCATGAAGATGAGAATGATTCTCATCATATATATCGACTGACCGTCGGTCAATGGATTGAATTGGCCGCGAGCAGGGCGCTGGCCTAAACTGCGGGCTTTGCACGAACGGGCGTCGAGCCGCGCGATGACGGACAGGACCAAGGCAGGGACCACGACAATGAAAGACGGCGCGCCGGCGGGCAAGCCGCGCACGAAGCCGGCGGAAGTGCGGCTCGAGGAACTGATGGCGGCGGCCGAAGCGCTGTTCCTCGCGCAGGGCGTGGAAGCGACGACCATCAGCGAAATCGTCGAGCACGCGCAGGTCGCGAAGGGCACGTTCTATCACTACTTCGAATCGAAGTCCGACATGCTCGCCGCGCTCGCGCAGCGCTACACGTCATCGTTCCTCGACCGTTTGCAGCACGCGGTCGACGCGTGCGACGCCGACGACTGGCTCGCGCGCCTGCGCGCGTGGATCCGCACGAATATCGAAACCTACGCGGCGACCTACCGCACGCACGACATCGTCTACACGAACCACCATCACCACGATCGCGCGAATGCCGACAAGAACGCGATCCTCGAGCAGCTCGGCGCGATTCTCGACGGCGGCGCACGGGCCGGCACCTGGCGGCTCGCGCACCCACAGGTCACCGCGCTGCTGATCTACGCGGGCGTGCACGGCGCGACCGATCACATCATCGCGGCGCCGGAAACGGATCGCACCGCGTTCGTCGAGGCGGTGATCGACGATTGCCTGCGGATGCTCGGCGTCGGCACCTGACGCACAGCAACGAACCAGACGCCCGAGGGCTAATGCCGTTCAGTCAAGCACTGAACGGCATTTTTTGTTGGCGGTATCGCGAAGTGACAATTGTTCATCTTACGAATTGTTGACGCCGGTACGATTCGCTTCGTCCAAGTGTAACCAGGTCGAAAACACAATATTCGGCCGCGTGATGCCTGTTCGGGTCGCCGTTGGATGTCGCGTCGCGCTATCGAACGGATATCGCGGCGGCGTCGTATCTCCATCCAGATCGATTCTTACTGAAACCGGAAACCATGCAAACCAAACTCATTACCGCCGTGTTGTTCGTGGCTGCAGCCACTGCGTCGCAAATCGCATCCGCGGCAGACGGCACGATCACGTTCAACGGCACCGTGCTCGCGCAAACCTGCACGATCAGCGGCAACGGCAGCGGCTCGAACAACTTCAATGTCCCGCTGCAATCGGTGGCGACCAGCGCGCTGGCCGCAGCAGGCCAGTGGGCCAACCGCACGCCCTTCTACATCTCGCTGACGGCCTGCACGCCGGCGTCGGGCACCGTCCACACCTACTTCGAGCCGGGTCCGACGGTCGACGCCGCCACCGGCAACCTGATCCTGGCCACCGGCGGCGCGACCAACGTCGAGATCCAGTTGCTGAACGGCGACGGCACCTATTCGCCCATCAAGATCGGTGCGGCCGACGCCACGCAGAACTCGAAGTCGGTCGCAATCAGCTCGTCCGGCGCCGCCACGCTGAACTACTACGCACAGTACCTCGCAACCGGTGTTGCAACGGCCGGCGCGGCGACGTCGAGCGTGATGTACTCGCTCGTTTATCAGTAATCAATCATTTAGTTCTACATAGCACGGTCAGGTGGAGCGGCGCGATGCCGCTCCACCCCTCGTGCTCGCTACCCGCATCGATCCCTATCATGAAGCTTCGAAACACTCTCCGGCGCGCGATCGTCACCGCGTGCGCCGCATGGCTCGGCTACCTGGCGGCACCCGCCGTTGCATCGGTGGTGATCGGCGGCACGCGCGTGATCTATGGCGCGGGCGAGTCCGAGGTCACGCTCAAGCTGTCGAACGCCGGCCAGTCGCCCGCGCTCGTGCAGTCGTGGGTCGATGCAGGCGATGTGCGCGGCGCGCCGTCCACGATCAAGGTGCCCTTCACCGTCACGCCGCCGATCGCGCGGATCGATCCGTCCAAGTCGCAGACGCTGCGCATCGTCTACACCGGCGAGCCCATGCCGCAGGATCACGAGTCGGTGTTCTGGCTCAACGTGCTCGAGGTGCCGCCCAAACCCGGCGCGGCGGACGCAGACATGAACCGCATCCAGCTCGCGTTCCGTTCGCGCATCAAGCTGTTCTATCGCCCGGAAAATCTCAAGGGTTCGTCGGCCGATGCGCCGGCGCAGCTCACCTGGCGGCTCACACAGGCCGACGGCAAGCCGGCCATCGAGGCGCACAACCCGACGCCGTTCCATGTGTCGTTGACCATGATCAGCGTGCAGTCGGGCGGACGCAGCGCGACCTTCGACGATGGCGGCATGGTCGGGCCGGGCGAGACGCGGGCCTTCCCGCTGAAGGGCGACGTGCCCGGCGCGGCCGGCGCCAGCGTGCGCTACACGACGCTGAACGACTACGGCGGCTCGGTCAGCGGCGAGACGCCATTGCGGTCCGGCACCGCGGCGCCGTCGCGATGATGCGCGGCTGACCCCCTTCCATTGCGCGAGGCGCGGGTAGCGCGCCACGTCCTTTCCACAGCAAGGCCAGGCATGCCCGCCCCGGGCAGGGCGCAGGCTTGCTCACGCTCGGGTGCCTATCGTGATCCAACGTCTTTCCAGTTTGCCGCCACTCATGCGCTGGCGCCCGCGCCCGTGCTTCCTGCTCGCGCTGTCGGTGTTCGCGTCGACGGGCACGATGGCGCAGACCACAGGCGCCACGCAAGTGGCGGAAGTCCAGTTCGACGACCTGTTCCTGCAGCACCCGGGCGGCACGCGGGTGGACGTCAGCCGCTTCGAAAAGGGCAACGTGGCGGCGCCGGGTTCGTATCGCGCCGACCTGTACGTCAACACGAACTGGATAGGCCGCGCCGAGATCACGCTGCGACAGGTGGGCGACAGCCGGAACAACGTGCAGCCCTGCTTCGATCGCGAGCTGCTGCAGCAGGTCGGCGTGGACCTGGCGAAGCTGTCGCCCGAAGCAACGCACATGTTGACGGACTCGAACCGTGCCTGCGCGACGATCGGCATGCTGGTGCCGGACGCCGTCGCCACCTTCGACAATGGCGAACAGCGGCTCGACGTCAGCATCCCGCAGGCCTCGCTGAGCCGCGCGGCGCGCGGCTACGTGGACCCGCGCTACTGGGACGAGGGCGTGCCGGCCGCGCTGCTGTCGTACAACGGCAATGTCTACCGCGCCAACAACCAGGGTACGTCGTCGACCCAGGCCTACCTGGGCCTGACCGCCGGGCTGAACGTCGGGCCCTGGCGCTTCCGCCACAACGGCAACTACACCTACGACACGCACGGCGGCACGCACTACCAGAGCGTGCAGACCAGCCTGCAACGCTCGATCGCGCGCCTGAAGGCGCAGCTCGTGATCGGCGACGCGTTCACCGACGGCACGATGTTCGACAGCGTGGGCTTTCGCGGCGTGCGGATCGCCAGCGACGAGCGCATGTATCCGGAATCGCAACGCGGCTATGCGCCGACCATCCACGGCATCGCCAACAGCAATGCGCTGGTGCAGGTGCGCCAGAACGGCAACATCATCTACAGCGCCAACGTCGCGACCGGCCCGTTCGAAATCGACGATCTCTATGCGACCGGTTATGGCGGCGACCTCGACGTCGTCGTGACCGAAGCCGATGGCAGCATCCACACCTTCAAGGTGCCGTATGCGTCGGCCGTCAATTCGCTGCGGCCCGGCATCACGCGTTTCAGCGTGACCGCCGGCCAGTACCGCAGTCCGCTGCTGTCGAGCAAGCCGGCGCTGTTCCAGGCGACCGTACAGCACGGCTTCACCAACCTGATCACCGGCTACGGCGGCATGACCGCCGCGCCCGGCTACGTGGCAGGCCTGGTCGGCGCCGCACTCAACACCGAACTGGGCTCGTTCGCGTTCGACATCACGCAGGCCAACACCGATCTGCCCGGCATGGGCACACGCCACGGCCAGAGCGTGAAGCTCTCGTACAGCAAGCTGATCAGTCCGACCAATACCAATATCGCGGTCGCCGCCTATCGCTATTCGAGCAGCGGCTACCTGGGCCTGCAGGACGCCATGCAGTTGCGCGGCCAGCAGGCGGGCGGCGCGAACGGCCTGCTGTCGGGCGGCGTACGTCGCGGTCAGTTTCAGGTCATGCTGAACCAGGGCCTGCCAGACGGCTGGGGCTCGTTCTATCTGTCGGGCTCGACCGTCAATTACTGGAACCGCGGCGGCAACGACACGCAGTTCCAGGCCGGCTACAACAATAATTTCCGGCGTATCAACTACGGCGTGTCGGCCGCGCGCCAATTCGACGCGACGCAAAACCGCTGGGACAACCGATTCATGCTGAACGTGTCGATCCCGCTGAATCTCGGCTCGCGCACGTTGTACTCGTCGACCAGCCTGCAGCGCGACAGCCGTGGCGCGACCCTGGTCCAGCAGTCGCTGACGGGCTCGCTCGGCGTCGACAACGCGCTCAGCTACGGCGTGAACGTCGGCCGTACCGGCGGCGGCACGGGAGCGGCCACCAACGTAGGCGGCAACGTGTCCTACATGTCGCCGTATGCGACCGTCTCGGGCAATGCTTCGAAGGGCACCGGCTTTACGCAGTACGGCGGCGGCATCTCGGGCGGCATGGTGGCCTACGCCGGCGGCGTGGCCTTTGCACCGACCATGGGCGAGACGATGGCGATCGTCGAGGCCAAGGATGCGAACGGCGCGCGCGTGACGGCCGGCAGCGGCCTGCGCATTGATTCGTTCGGTCATGCGCTGGTGCCGAGCCTGACACCGTTCTCGACCAACGAGGTGGAAATCGATCCGAAGGGCGTGCCGATGAGTGTCGAGCTGAAATCCAGCGCGCAGCACGTCGCGCCGACCGCGGGCGCGGTGGTGCGGCTGAAGTACGAAACCGAGGGCGGCGGGCGCGCAGTGATCATGCGTGCGCGCATGAGCGGCGGCGAGCCGGTTCCGTTCGGCGCGGAAGTGAACGATGCGGCGGGGCAGAACGTCGGCACCGTGGCGCAGGATGGTCGCATCGTGCTGCGCGGCGTGAAGACCGATGCCGGCACGCTAAACGTGAAGTGGGGCGATACGTCTTCCGATATCTGTTCGTTATCCTACACGCTTCCGACGGCAAGCAAGACGAACCGGCAACGCTGGACCGATGTGGAGGCGGTATGTACGAAATGAGCAAAGCGAATGCTATGGACGTCGGAGAGATCATGAAGCGGAACGAGAAGCCGGTCTCGACGTGCAGACAGGCGAGAACGACACGAGGCCTGGGCCGCCTGGCGTTCTGGCTGCTCACGCTGGCGATGCTGCTGCTCGGCTTGGGCTCGCGTGCGGCGCTCGCCCAGAGCGCCAGCTGCTCGGGTACCGCGCAGACGATACCGATCTCGATGTCACCCTCGGTGACGGTCCCGCGCGACGCCGCGGATGGCACGATTCTGACCACCTGGGTCAGCTCCCCGACTACCACCAACTACTACAGTTGCACGGTGTCGGGGTCGGCGTCCACGGGCATGCTCTTCGAACCGCTGTCGATGACCAAGTCCGGCATGACCGTGAAGGGGCCGACCGGGGTGATCTATACGGTCTGGAATACCAACGTGCCCGGCGTCGGCATTGCGATTGGCATACGTTCCTACGTGAACGGCTGCCAATGGCAGGCGTGGCTCGATCTCGGCACGCCGTCCACGCTGTTCCCCAGTCCGTGGACAGGCTGGGTCTGCAACACAAACGGTTCGGTCACCAACGGCGGCCAGGCCCAGATGGCGCTGGTCAAGACCGGCCCGATCACGGCGGGCATAGTGACGGGTGGCGTGTTGTTCGAAGGTGGGTCGGCGCAAAGCACCACCGGCACGTATACGGTCGCGACCGCGAGTCGCAAGTCATTCTCGCTGTCGTCGACCGTCATCAGCGTGGCGTCCTGCACCACGCCGAACGTGACGGTCAACATGGGTTCGCACATGCAGTCGGAATTCACGGGCATCGGGTCGACCACCAAGCAGGCCGTCGCGGTCAATGTGCCGGTCAACGCCTGCCCGATTGGACTGAACTCGATCCTGTACGAGTTCGACCCGGTCAATGCCGTGCTCGACGCCACCAACGGCGTGCTCGCGCTATCGAGCGATTCGACGGCCACCGGCATCGGCCTGCAACTGAAGGACAGCAGCGGCAATGCGCTGAAGTACGGCACAAAGTACACGCTGACGAGCTACAGCAGTGCAACGGGCGGCTCCTACACGATCCCGCTCACGGCCCGGTATTACCAGACTGCCGCGAAGGTAACGGCCGGCAGCGCGAACGCGGTGCTGACCTTCACCATGACGTATCAGTAAGCAGTGCGTAGCGGATTTTGACGTATGCGGAGGCGGTACGCCGCAATGAGCATGCGGATGCAATGGACCGGGGAAAGATCATGAAACGGAACAAGAAGCCGGCCTCGACGCGCAGGCAGGCGAAATCGGCGCGAGGCCTGGGCCGCCTGGCGTTCTGGCTGCTCACGCTGGCGGTGCTGATGCTCGGCTTGGGCTCGCGTACAGCATTCGCCCAGAGTGCGAGTTGCTCGGGATCGGCGCAGACGGTGACGATCTCGATGCCGGCCTCGGTGACGGTCCCGCGCGATGCCGTGAACGGCACGATGCTGACCGCCTGGATCAGCAGCCCGGCCATCAACAACTACTACAGCTGCACGGTGTCGGGGTCGGCATTCTCGGGCATGGTCTTCGAGCCGCTGTCGATGACCAAATCCGGCTTGACCGTGACCGGATCGAAGAGGCCGGCCTATACGGTCTGGAATACCAACGTGCCTGGCGTCGGTGTCGCGATCGGCGTGAATTCCATCGTGAACGGATGCGGGCCCCAGAATTGGCTCGATCTCGGCACGCCGACGCCACCGTTCCCCGGCCCGTGGGTGGGGAACGCCTGTAACGCGAACGGCTCGGTCGCCAACGGTGGCCAGACCGAGGTGGCGTTGGTCAAGACCGGCCCCATTACGGCGGGCATGGTGGCGGGCGGCGTGCTGTTCGAGGGTGCGTCCACGACGGGGTCAACCTTCAGCGGCCCGTATACGGTCGCCACCTCGGGCCGCGTGTCGTTTTCGCTGACCACGACCACCGTCAGCGTGACGGCTTGCACCACGCCGGACGTGACGGTCAACATGGGCTCGCACATGCAGTCGGAATTCACGGGCATCGGGTCGACCACCAAGCAGGCCGTCGCGGTCAATGTGGCGGTCAACGCCTGCCCGATTGGGCTGAACTCGATCCTGTACGAGTTCGACCCGGTCAATGCCGTGCTCGACGCCACCAACGGCGTGCTCGCGCTGTCGAGCGGTTCGACGGCCACCGGCATCGGCCTGCAACTGAAGGATGGCAGCGGCAATGCGCTGAAGTACAACACGCCGTACACGCTGACGAGCTACAGCAAGTCGACGGGCGGCTCCTACACGATCCCGCTCACAGCCCGGTATTACCAGACTGCCGCGAAGGTAACGGCCGGCAGCGCGAACGCGGTGCTGACCTTCACCATGACGTATCAGTAGGCCACGCGCAGCGAGCCTCGACGCGTGCGGAGGTGGCCTGGACCTGTGCCGGCACGCCCGGACGCGCGGTCACGTCGGTCGTTCGACCGCTCACCAGGCGCCCTGTGCAAAAGAAAAAAGAAGGGCGCCCGAGGGCGCCCTTCATGCATCCGGACCGCGGCCAGGCAGCGGCTGTCAGTTCGTCCGCGAATTGTGCTTCTGCAGATACGCGATCAGGCCATCGATCCCGCCCGATGCGAGCTGGCTCTTGAACTGGCCCTGGTAGACCTGGATCAGCCACGCGCCCGACATGTCGATGTCGTAGATCTTCCAGTCGTTGCCGACCTTGCCGAGACGATAGCCGACCGACTGGCTGTCGCCCGGCGTCGTGACCGTCGACTGCACGAGCGCGTCGGCGCCCGACGCACCGCCGGCCTTGAACGAGAACTTCGCGTCCTGGCTGCCGAGCTGCGCGAGCGACGCGGCGTAGGTGCGCGTCATCAGCAGCTTGAACTGCTTGTACAGCTCCTGCTGCTGTTGCGGCGTGGCCTGCTTCCACGCGTCGCCGACCGCGATGCGGGTCGTGCGCTCGAAGTTGGTCGCGGGCAGGAAGCGCTGCTCGACGACTTGCGTGACTTTCGCCATGTCGCCGCCGCGGGCGGCCGGATCGGCCTTCATCGCGGTAACGGTGCCCTCGACCGCATTGCGGACGATATCGACCGGCGCGCTCTGCGCGAAAGCGGAAACCGACACGGCGGCTGCCGCGACGAAAGCAAACAGATGACGTTTCATACGAATATCGCTCGATGAGAAAAAACGACCGGTTCATTGCACCGGCCGACGACGCAAAGTATACCGGGCCTGACGCCTCGGTGCGCCGCCGTGACCGACTGTTACCTTTCAGCTTCCTTTGTCACAGGCCCGCAGTGGCGCGTCGAAGCAGCGTTGCGCCGTTTATGTAAATATCCCCTTACAAACGGGCCGACCATCGGTATCGATTCCGCCGTCGCGAACAAATCTCCTTCCCTTCTCGCAACCCCCAACGTCACGACCGCCGCCACGCTGCGCCGGTATACTTGGCTACTTTGCCCTTGCCAGCCGCTCCCCATCGCCACATGGTGACATCTCTCATCGTCCGACTCGTTGCGTGGTCGGTGCGCCGACCCGTCTCGGTCGTCGTCCTGTCGCTCGTCATCGCCGCGCTCAGCGGCGTCTATGTCGCGCAGCATTTCAAGATCAACACCGACATCAGCAAGCTCGTCGATGCGGAACCGCAATTCGCCGCGCTCGGCCAGGCCGTCGACAAAGCGTTCCCGCAACGCAACGGCACGATCCTCGCGGTCGTCGAGGCGCCCGCGCCCGAATTTGCGAATGCCGCCGCGCAAGCGCTGACCGAAGCGCTGCAGAAGGATGCCGACGCCGGCCGCATCGGCCAGGTCGCCGAGCCCGGCGGCGGGCCGTTCTTCGAGCACAACGGGCTGCTGTTCCTGTCGCCGCAGGAAGTCACCGATACGACCTCGCAGCTCGCGAGCGCACGCCCGCTCGTCAACGAACTCGCGAAGAACCCGAGCCTCACCGGGCTCGCCACGACGCTGTCCACCACGCTCGGCCAGCCGCTGCTGACCGGCCAGGTGAAACTGCCCACGATGGCGAAGCTGCTCGACCGCAGCGCCGCGACCGTCGACGACGTGCTGGCCGGCAAGCCGGCCGCGTTCTTGTGGCGTGCGCTCGTCGACAACGACGCCGCGCGGCAGCCCGCGCGCGCGTTCGTCACCGTGCAGCCCGTGGTCAACTACGGCGCGCTGAAGGCCGGCGCGGAAACCAGCCAGGTGATCCGCGACGCGGCCCGTTCGATCGATCTCGAGAAGCGCTACGGCGCGGTCGTGCGCCTGACCGGCGAACAGCCGCTCGCCGACGACGAATTCGCGTCGGTCGAGGATGGCGCGGCGCTCAACGGCGTCTTCACGCTGCTCGCCGTGCTCGTCATCCTGTGGCTCGCGCTGCGCTCGAAGCGGATGATCGGCTCGGTGCTCGTCACGCTGTTCGTCGGCCTCGTCGTGACCGCCGCGCTCGGCCTCGCGATGGTCGGCTCGCTGAACATGATCTCGGTCGCGTTCATGGTGCTGTTCGTCGGCCTCGGCGTCGACTTCTCGATCCAGTACGGCGTGAAGTACCGCGAGGAGCGTTTCCGCGACCCGCGCATCGATCACGCGCTGATCGGCGCCGCGCACTCGATGGGCATGCCGCTCGCGCTGGCCACCGCGGCCGTCGCGGCGAGCTTCTTCTCGTTCATCCCCACCGCCTATCGCGGCGTGTCCGAGCTCGGCCTGATCGCGGGCGTCGGGATGTTCGTCGCGCTGCTCACCACGCTCACGCTGCTGCCTGCGCTGCTGCGCCTGTTCGCGCCGCCGGGCGAATCGAAGACGCCGGGCTTCCCGTGGCTCGCACCGGTCGACGATTACCTCGATCGCCATCGCAAGCCGATCCTGATCGGCACGCTCGTGGTCGTGATCGGCGCGCTGCCGCTGCTCGCGTTCCTGCGCTTCGACTTCAACCCGCTGCACCTGAAGGATCCGAACAGCGAATCGATGGCGACGCTGCTCGCCCTGAAGGATTCGCCGGAAGCCGCCGTCAACGACGTCACGCTGCTCGCGCCGACGCTCGCGGAGGCCGATGCGGCCGCGAAGCGCCTCGACGCGCTGCCCGAAGTCGGCCGCACGACCACGCTGTCGACCTTCATCCCCGCCGACCAGCCGGCCAAGCGCGCGGCGATCGCCGCGGCCGCGAGCGACC
>NZ_JAAGPG010000212.1:0-240 GCF_017104665.1 Burkholderia sp. Se-20378
GGGGGGGGGGTGGGGGTTGGAGGTGGGTGCGTGGGTGGGGGGTGGGTGGGGGGTTGTGGGGGTGGGTGGGGGGGGGGTGGGGTGAGGGGGGGAGGTGTGGGGGTGTGGGGGGGGGGGGGGGGTGGGGGGGGGGTGGGGGGGGGGTGGGGGGGGGGTGGGGGGGGGGGGGGGGGGGGGGGGGTGGGGGGGGGTGGGGGGGGGGGGGGGGGGGGGTTTTTTGTTTTTTTTTTTTTAGTGATC
>NZ_JAAGPG010000213.1:0-13946 GCF_017104665.1 Burkholderia sp. Se-20378
TCTCCGACAACAACGCGCGCGTGCGCACGTTCGGCTTCGACAATCCGCTCGCGACGCGCTTCTTCTCGGCGGTCAAGACCGGCACGAGCAAGGACATGCGCGACAACTGGACCGTCGGCTACACGTCGCGCTATACGGTCGGCGTGTGGGTCGGCAACGCGGACGGCTCGCCGATGTGGGACGTGTCGGGCGTCACGGGGGCGTCGCCCGTGTGGTCGGCCGTCGTCGGCTACCTGCACCGCGACCAGCCAAGCCTTGCGCCGCGCGCGCCGGCCGGCGTCGAGACGCGCCGCATCACGTTCGAACGCGATATCGAACCGTCTCGCAACGAGTGGTTCATTGCGGGAACGGCGGTCGACACGATCCGGCTCGCCGCCCCCGTCACGCCGGGCAAGGACGGCGCACGCGCGCCGCTGACGATCGGCACCCCGACCGACGGCACGATCTTCGCGATCGACCCTGACATTCCGCCGAAGAACCAGCGGATCTGGTTCGAGCGCTCGGCCGGGCGCGCGACGAAATTCGCGTGGCGGCTCGACGACAAGGTGATCGGGCATGCCGATCGCATCGCATGGATGCCGTGGCCGGGCCGGCACCGGCTCGAACTCGTCGATGCGCGCGGCAATGTGGCCGATACGATCAGCTTCGAGGTGCGCGGCGCATTCGCGAAGGCGGCCGCGCGCAAGCCCTGAGTGCGTGAGTGCGTGGGCCGGCGTTACTCGCCGGCCGCGTTTGCCTTTGGCGGCTGCGGCTGTGCGGAGAAATCGAGCGTCGGCGCGGTCGAGATCGCGGCTCCGTTCGCGACGCTGAAATTCGGGCGCGGCTGGTAGTCGAAGATCTTCGCGAATCGGTGTCGTCCCGAATCGGGTTTCCGCACATACAGCCGATCTTGCTGATCATTTCCCCGTTGCTTGTCTCACCGTGATCGCAGTGAATCCGGATACCGTTATCGGCCGCCGCTTTTCTTCGCTCCAGGCCGTTTCCACCTGACTTTCCGAACGGTTCTCTCGAGCCGCAAATCCTTGTGCGCCGCGATGGATTGGGTCGACAATATCGAGCACGCGATGCATTCGGACACAGACAACAAACCGACGCAGGCCGATTCCGGAGTCGATAAAAATGACACCCGAAACCGAGGGGAAGCTGCTGCAGTATGGCGTACAGATCGTCCCGCTCTTCCTGGGGCTGTATTCAGGCGATGCGCTGTGGGATGCCTATCGGCAAGGCGGCATCCTGGAGTGCCACCAGGCCCGAATGCACCCGATGACGTGCTGGTGGATCACACCGGACATGGGCGAGCATTATCAGAGGCTGCTCACCGGTCATTGGCACGCGTTCGCGCTCAGCATCGTACTGAGCCTGTTGCTCGCCTACGTGATGGCGCCGGCCCGTTCGCCGCGCAACTGACACCCGTTACCGGCAAAGCGGGTCAGCACACGACACGCTCGACGGCAGAGCGCTCCCGGTCAGCGGGCCAACCAGCCCAAACGGGCAAGCAGCGCCCCGATTCGAATCCTAGAATAGGAACGGCGCCACACCTTCGGCGTCGACCGGTTGCCCCACTCTCGTCAAGGCCCGCGACCATGAACATGCACCCCACGCGTTTCACCCGCCCCGCGCTGGGCACGCTCTGCCTCGTCACGCTCGCGACACTTCAGGCGTGCAACGGCGATGCCTGCTTCGGCGTGGATGCCTGCTTCAACAACAACACGCAGACGGTCGCGCTCTCCGGCACGGCCGCGACGGGCGACGCGCTCGCGAGCGCGCAGGTAACGGTCAGTTGCGCGGCGGGTTCGGCGACCACGCTGACGGATGGCGGCGGCAACTACAGCGTGACGGTCAATGCCGCGCTGCCGTGCGTGATCACCGTGACGTCGGGCGGCACGACCCTGCATTCGCTCGCGTACGCGGGCGGCACGTTCAATACGACGCCAGAGACCGAGCTGATGCTGGTCTATCTCGCCGCCCAGCTCGGCACGAACACGGCCACATTGATCGGCAATTTCCAGGGGAATTCGCGCTACCAGCAGGCGATGAACAGCTCGAACACCGTACAGGCCGCGCAATCGGCCGTGGTGACGAACCTGCAGCAGCGCTATTCGGTGGCGTTCGCGGCGCCGGCATTCCTGACCACGCCGTTCACGGTCGGGCAACCGGGTGTCGACAGCGATCTCGTCGCACTCGCGAAAGCCGGCGCCATCGACTCGAACGGGATGCCGGATCCGGCTGCCGTTTCGCTGCTGACGCAGGCCGGCGCGGCGCATCCGCTGTAAACAGCCGATGGCGGGAAGAAAATCGCCCGGTAGCGGGCGTCAGGCGTGCGCGTCGGGCTCGCCGTCGGCCAGCAGCGCCCACCGTTCGTGGTCGCGCCATTCGCCGCCGAGGCGCAGATAGCGCGGCGAAAAACCCTCTTTCGTGAAACCGAGCCGCCGAACCAGCGCAATCGACGCGTGGTTGCCCGGCTGGATGTTCGCTTCGAGCCGATGCAGCCCGAGTTCGCCGAACGCGACGCCGATCGCCGCGTGCATGGCCTCGGTCATCAGCCCCTTGCGGCTGAACGCCGCCATGCCGTAGTACCCGAGATACGCGCTCTGGAACACGCCGCCGACGATCTCGTTGAGGTTCACCACGCCGACCACCGCTCCGGACGTGCGTTCGCGCGCGACGAGGCCAACGTTCGGCCCCGTCAGGCAGCGGCCGAACCACTGGTCGAATCCAGCCTGGTCGGTGAACGAGTCGACCCACGGCAGATGGTGGCTCCGGCTCGCGCGGTTGGCGGCGATCAGGTCCGCGGCGTCGGTTCGGGCGACGCGATTCAGCAGGATCGGGTTGATGGACTGGTCGACAGGCGGCACTTACGCGGCCTCCCCGCGCCCGCACACGACGGACGCGGCCTGGGCCTGCTGCTGCGACAGGTATCGCAGCAGCTTGGTGACCATCCACACGACGATGCACGACAACACGACGAAGAACACCGCGAGCGGCGTCAGCACGTGAATCGACACGAAACCAGCCAGCCCCATCATTGCGGACGACACCAGCAGCAGCGCACATCCGAGGATCGCGCTCGTCAGGCCGGCGATATGCGGAAACAGCGAATTGCCCTTGGCCATCAGCGTCGGATACATCGCGCCCGCGCAGAAACCCATCACGAGCACCGGCGTCGCAAGCGTCCAGACGCGCAGCCCGACAGTCAGCGCCAGCACCAGCATCGCGACCGACGCGCCTGCCATCACGCGCGCACCGATGCGCAGCCGTTGCTCGGCGCTCGGCAGCCCGGGACGGTGAATCCGGTTCGACAGGCCGCCGAGGAAATACATCAGCCCGATCCCGAGCGCGAGATAACCGAAGAAGGTCGGCGGCTTGTGCAGCGTGGTCTGCACCATGAACGGCCCGACGATGTTGAACACGAGCAGGATGCTGTAGCACAGCCCCTGTGCGAGGAAGCAGCTCTGGAACACCGGGCTCGCCAGCACCTTGCCCGCGTTCGTCATCAGCGTGCGCGGCTCGAGATGCACGGGTTTGGGCAAGGTTTCCCGGTAACGCCACAGCAGCGCCCACATCACCAGCGAGTACACCAGCAGGAACACGAGGCACGCGCGCCAGCCGAACCATTCCTGCAAGTGCGCGCCGATCACCGGTGCGACGATCGGCGCAAGCCCCCACGCGATCGACATGTACGTAAACGCGTGCATCAGCGCCTGGCCGGAGAACGAATCGGTGATGATCGCCTTCGCGAGCAGGTTGGTAGTCGCGATCCCGAAGCCCTGCAGGCAGCGCGCCAGCACGAACGTCTCCAGGTTCTGCGCGCCAAGCGACAGCAGGCAGCCGATCGTGTAGATCACGAGCCCGAACGCGAGCACGCGCTTGCGCCCGTAAGCGTCGGCGATCGGGCCAAAGATGAGTTGGCCGAGCGCATAGGCCGCCATGTAGCCGGACACGCTCGACTGGATCGCCTGCGGCGTGGTCGCGAACGAACGTGCCATATCAGGCAGCGCGGGCACGTAGATGTCGATCGCGAGCTGGCCGGCGGACGCGAACAGGCAGATCAGGAACAGCAGGAAACGCGGCGAATTCGACTCGCGCGCGGGAGTGAGCGTGGCGTTCATGACGACTGGGAAGGATGTCGGGCGGCAGCGGCGCAGCCGTGCGATGTTCGGATGGCGAACACGCGTGCGACGTGGCGAATCCCGTATTGTGCCTGTTGTCGCGCCACGCAGCCGGATTCCCCTGGCGGGGACGAGGTTGAATGCCGATTGCGGCATACCCGGAAATCCGCTATCGGTGCGGCAGCACTCGCCGGGGGCGCATCGTCGTCGGTGGCAAACGCGGGCTGGCTCGGCGTCCCGGCTCCGCGCAGGCCGGAAATGAGTGCACGGCGCGTTTTGCCCCGCCGTGCTGTCGACACCGCCGGCACGAGCCGGCGGTGTTTCATTGCCGAACGTCGATCAGTGCCACATCCGGTCAATACTGCGCCTGATCCGTCGGATTCCTGAACAACTGCTTCATCTCCGCCGACAGCGGATAGTTGAGGCTCACGCCCTTGGGCGGAATCGGCTGCGTGAACCACTGGTTGTAGAGCTTCTCGGCGGCCCCCGACGTCTGCATCTTCGCGATCACGCCGTCGACGACCTGCTTGAACGCCGGATCGTCCCTGCGCATCATGCACGCGTAGTTCTCGTGAACGAGCGGCGTGCCCGTCACCGCGTACGCGCCCGGGTTGCGATCCTTCGCGATCTCGCCGTACAGCAGCGGTTCGTCCATCACGAATGCCACCGCGCGCCCGGTCGTGACGTTCATGAACGCTTCGGCGTGATCCTTCGCGCTGATGATCGTCATGTTCATCGCCTTCTCTTCATTGAGCTTGCGCAGCAGGCGCTCGTCCGACGTGCCGGCCGTCGTCGCGACCGTCTTGCCGGCCAGGTCCGCGAAATCCTTCACCCCCGAATCCTTGCGCGTGCTGAAGCGGATGCCGTACAAAAAGATGCTGTTCGAGAACGCGGCTTGCCTCTGTCGTTCGAGCGTGTTCGTCGTCGATCCGCATTCGAAATCGATCGTCCCGTTCTGCAATAGCGGAATCCGGTTCTGCGACGTGATCGGGATCTCCTTCACCGCGAGGTTCGGCACGTTCAGTTCCGTCTTCAGCTGGTCGATGATGCGCGCCGCGATGTCGCGCGAATAGCCGATGTTCTTCTGCTGGTTGTCCGAATACGAGAACGGCACCGACGATTCGCGAATGCCCAGCGACACGACGCCCGTGTCCTTGATCTTCTTCAGCGTGCCGGTAAGGGCCTGCGCGTGCGCGGTGCCCGCCAGCGCACAGGTCAGTGCGACGGCCAGCCAGCGTAAGCGACGATCCATGCTTTTCTCCTGACGAAACGTTGATCGAATCGCGATCGTACGCCCGACAAAATTCGCGTCGCATCAGGGAAAGCGTAATCAACCTTCCATCGCGGCCGGGCCGTGAAAGATGTTTTCCGTACCGCGCAAACCGGCACGCGCCGCGCGTTTCGTCCGACCAGCCGCACGCGGACTCGCCCCACGTTCTGTGGCATGCGTTCCAAACACATGTTCATGCTGCAACGCACCAACGTAATCGTTTGCGCCAGTCCCGGTTTTTCTCGTGAAACGTCCTCAAGAAGCCGCCACGCAGGCCGTTACCCAGTGCATGGCGCGTCGCAGCAACCTTGCTGCAACCGTCAGACAAAAAAGACAAGGTCCGGGTCAGCCGGACCAGCGCCACCGCCGGCACGACGGTTATCTACGAGGATCGAGTTTCAACATGAGAACCAAGCGTTTCAATTTTGCGCTGGCGCGCTCCGCACATGCGCGCATGCTCGCCGGCATGCTGTCCGCCGCCGCCCTCCTGCCCCTCGCCGGTTGCGGCGGTGGAGGCGGCGGCGACGGCAGCAACCCGTCTTCTTCCAACGCAGCGCCTGCCCCCACGCCGTCTCCCGCGCCCTCCAATCCCACGACCCCGCCCGCTTCCTCCGGCAGCAATGCCTGCGCGACGCAGCAGGCCGCCGTGCAGATGGCGGCGCAGGCCGCGCCGGTCGAACCGCCGATCGATCACCTGATCGTCAAGCTGAAGACGCTGACGGCCACGCGTGCGATGGCGGCCATCGACAACGGGACGCGACTCGACGCAGTGATCCAGCGCTCGATGACGCGCTGGACCGCGCCGGTCGCCGGCAGCGCACGTGCCTATGCGAGCACGGTCGGGCAAACGCCGGTGAACGTGCAGGTCGAACGGACGATCTCGAACGGCGCGACCGTGCTGTCGCTCGGCCAGCGCATGGCCGCCACCGACGCAGCCGCGCTCGCGCAGGCATTCGCAGCCGATTCGGACGTCGACTACGCGGAACCGGATCACCCGATGCAGATCCGCGACACGCCGAGCGACCCGCTTTACAGCCAGCAGTGGTACCTGTCCGATCAGACGGCCGGTATCGACCTGCCGCCCGCGTGGAGCGTGACCAAGGGTTCGCCGACCGTCGTCACGGCCGTGCTCGACACCGGCTACCGGCCGCACGCCGACCTCGTCGGCAACCTGCTGTCCGGCTACAGCTTCATCAGCAACGTCAACACCAGCAACAACGGCCTGACCCGCAGCCCTGATGCCACCGACCCGGGTGACTGGGTGACGCAGCAGGAACTCGACAACGCCAACGGTCCGTACTATCACTGCGCGAGCCAGCCGAGCGACAGCAGCTGGCACGGCACGCGCGTGATGGGCGTGATCGGCGCGACCGCCAACAACGGCACCGGCATCGCCGGCGTGTCGTGGCTCGGCCAGATCCTGCCGGTGCGCGTGCTCGGCAAGTGCGGCGGCACGACGAGCGACATCGCCGACGGGATGCGCTGGGCAGCCGGCATTCCGGTGAGCGGCGTACCGAACAACCCGCGCCCCGCGAAGGTCATCAACCTGAGCCTCGGCGGTGTCGGCGCATGCAGCTCGACGTTCCAGCAGGCCATCGACGACGTGAACGCGAAGGGCGTGACCGTCATCGTCGCCGCCGGCAACGACGGCCTGTCGACCGGGCTCGACCAGCCCGCGAACTGCCGCGGCGTGATCAGCGTCGGCGCCACCGACGCGACCGGCCGCCGTGCTTCGTTCAGCAACTTCGGCCCCGATGTCTCGCTGAGCGCGCCGGGCGTCAACATCCTGTCGACGTCGAATACCGGCACGACGACCCCGGGCTCGGACACCTACGGCCTCGCGAACGGCACCAGCCTCGCGACGCCGCAGGTGACGGGGGTCGCCGCACTGATGTTGTCGGTGAACGGCAACCTCACGCCGGCGCAGATCCAGCAGAAGCTGCAGGGCGGCACGCGCACGACCAAGCTCGCGGCCGGCACGTCGTGCACCGCGATGCCGGCGGGCTCGGGCATCCTCGATGCAGGGGCCGCCGTCGCGTCGGCCAACCAGTAACGCTCCCCTGCTCCAGCGCGGCCGCGCGCATGCCGAAATGGCGTGCGCGCGGCCGTTTCATTGAAGGCGATCCGGCGTGTCTCCATTCGCGCCTCGACCCGATTACGTTTCTCGAAATAACGACTGACAAAAGGGTTGACGCTTCGCACAGCGACCCATTACCATCGCTCCCGTCTAATTACATGGAGTGTTCTGTGAACACCGATGCGAGTTGTAGTTGGTCCTCGACCAACTTGACTGCTGCCTGAGGAAAACGCGCAGAGCCTCGTCTTCTGCCGCATCCCGGGAAGCAGGATGCGGCGTCCTTCCGGCCTGACTGGCCAGATCTCCCGCCGAATTTTCATTGTTGTCGAATGCACGCGATGCGCCGTCGCGCGCGTGCGTTCGTGTTGCGCGCAGCGTCAGCTGCGTGCGCCTTCCGTTCGCGTGCCGTCCGGCCGCGCGCCTTCGTGCGTGCGTCGCTGTCGATCGCCCGTGCCGATTATTCGCAACCGACAGGAGTGCAGATGAACTCAGACGACAGTAGTCGATTACCGCTCGCCGGTGCGACGCTGCGCATCGCCCCTCCGGCCGCACCGCACGCGCCGGCGAGCGTTCCCGCCTTTACCGATCCACAGCCGATCGCGCCTGACGCGACGCGGCGGGGAGCGCTCGTGCGTCGATAACGTCACGGTCGCTCCCCGCCCGCCGCCTCGTGCGCAAGGAGCGACTCATGACGACACGACACAACACCTCGCAAAAGAAACAGCGCGGCTTCATCAAGGCCGGCGGCGCCCAGCAGAACGACCCGCGCATCATGCGCGCCGCGCAGGAAGCGGCCCGTCCGCTCGAAGACACGCTGAAGTCGCTGCACACCAGCACGCGCGGCCTCACCTACGACCAGGCCGCCGATCGCCTGCAGCACTACGGCCCCAACGAAATCGCGCACGACAAGCCGCCGCACTGGACCCGCCAGTTGCTGCTCTCGTTCCACAACCCGTTCGTCTACGTGCTGCTGGTGCTGGCCGCCATCAGCTTCTTCACCGACGTCTACTTCGCGGCACCCGACGATCGCGACTACGTCGGCATGACGATCCTGTTGACGATGGTCACGATCAGCGCGCTGCTGCGCTTCGTGCAGGAATTCCGTTCGCTGCGCGCGGCCGAGAAGCTGAAGGCGATGGTCCGCACGACCGCGACCGTGCAGCGCGCCGTGACCGACACGTCCGAACCGTCCCGCCGCGAAGTGCCGATGCGCGAAGTCGTGGCCGGCGACATCGTGCATCTGTCGGCCGGCGACATGATCCCGGCGGACGTGCGCCTGCTCGCTTCACGCGACCTGTTCATCAGCCAGGCCGTGCTGACCGGCGAGGCGCTGCCAGTCGAGAAATACGACACGCTCGGCGCAGTTGCCGGCAAGTCCGCCGGCACGCGTTCGGCGGGCGCCGCGACCGATGCGTCCGCATCGCTGCTCGATCTCGAGAACGTCTGCTTCATGGGCACCAACGTCGTCAGCGGCACGGCGACGGCCGTCGTCGTCGCGACCGGCGAGGACACCTACTTCGGTTCGCTCGCCCGCAACGTCGTGAGCCACAAGCGCATCGAGACGAGCTTCGACCGCGGCGTGTCGAGCGTGAGCTGGCTGCTGATCAAGTTCATGTTCGTGATGGTGCCGATCGTGTTCATGATCAACGGGCTGACCAAGGGCGACTGGCTGAGCGCGCTCACGTTCGCCCTCGCGGTGGCCGTGGGCCTCACGCCCGAGATGCTGCCGATGATCGTCAGCGCGAACCTCGCGCGCGGCGCGGTGGCGATGGCGCGCCGCAAGGTCGTCGTCAAGCGGCTGAACTCGGTGCAGAACTTCGGCGCGATGGACGTGCTGTGCACCGACAAGACCGGCACGCTCACGCAGGACAAGATCATCCTCGAACATCACCTCGACCTGTCGGGCCACAAGAACGAGGAGATCCTGCGGCTCGGCTGGCTGAACAGCTTCCACCAGAGCGGCCAGAAGAACCTGATCGACATCGCGGTCGTCGCGCGTGCCGACGAGATCGGCGAGCGCGTGAAGCCGCAGGGTTACAAGAAGATCGACGAACTGCCGTTCGACTTCGTGCGGCGCCGCCTGTCGGTCGTCGTCGAGGACACGCGCGGCACGCACCTGCTGATCTGCAAGGGCGCGGTCGAGGAAATGCTGGCCGTCTCCACGCACGTGCAGGATGAGGACGGCGTGCGCCCGCTCGACTTCGTCGCGCGCAAGCGGCTGCTCGAACAGGCCAGCGCATACAACGAGGACGGCTTCCGCGTGCTCGTGCTTGCGACGCGCACGATCCCGCGCGGCGACGAGCGCCAGCAGTACCGCACCACCGACGAACACGACCTCGTCGTGCGCGGCTTCCTGACCTTCCTCGATCCGCCGAAGGAATCGGCCGCGCCGGCACTCGCCGCGCTGCGCGAAAACGGCGTCGCGGTGAAGGTGCTGACGGGCGACAACCCGATCGTCACGATGAAGGTGTGCCGCCAGGTCGGCCTCGAACCCGGCAAGCCGATCCTCGGCGCGGAAATCGAAGCGCTCGACGACGCGACGCTCGCGGAAGTCGTCGAACGCACGACCGTATTCGCGAAGCTCACGCCGCTGCAGAAGGCGCGCATCGTGAAGGCGCTGCAGGCGAACGGCCACACGGTCGGCTTCCTCGGCGACGGCATCAACGATGCGCCCGCGCTGCGCGACGCCGATGTCGGCATCTCGGTCGACAGCGGCGCCGACATCGCGAAGGAAACCGCCGACATCATCCTGCTCGAAAAGAGCCTGATGGTGCTCGAGGAAGGCGTGATCAAGGGCCGCGAGACGTTCGGCAACATCCTGAAGTACCTGAACATGACCGCAAGCTCGAACTTCGGCAACGTGTTCTCGGTGCTCGTCGCCAGCGCATTCCTGCCGTGGGAACCGATGCTCGCGACGCAGCTGCTCGTGCTGAACCTGATCTACGACACGTCGCAGATGCTGCTGCCGTGGGACAAGATGGATCCCGAGTTCCTGAAGAAGCCGCGCAAGTGGGAAGCCGGCAACATCAGCCGCTTCATGCTGTGGGTCGGGCCGACGTCGTCGGTGTTCGACATCACGACCTACATCCTGATGTGGACCGTGTTCGGCGCGGGTGCGATGTATCACCTGCACGGCGGCACCGGCGGCCAGATCGTGATGAACTCGGGCTGGTTCATCGAGAGCCTGGTATCGCAAACGCTCGTCGTGCATCTGCTGCGCACGCAGAAGATCCCGTTCCTGCAGAGCACGGCCGCGCTGCCGGTGCTGCTGTCGACGTTCACCGCGATCGCGATCGGCTGCTGGCTGCCGTTCTCGCCGTTCGCGGAGTCCCTCGGCTTCATGCACCTGCCGGGCACCTTCTGGCTGTGGCTCGCCGCGACGATGGTCGGCTACATCCTGCTCGCGCAGATCGTCAAGACGATCTACGTGCGCCGCTACAAGCAATGGTTCTGAGCTTCCCCGCTTGAAGGCGTCGTGCCGGCCCGCGCCACCCGCGCGGGCCGGCAGGCTCGCCACGCACGACAGGTGATCCCATGAAAAGAATGCTTCCGCTCGCAGCCGCGAGCGCCCTCCTCGCGCCGTTCGACGCCCTCGCCACCCATCCGCTCGTCAGCGACGACACGGGCACGCAGGGCAACGCGAACTGGCAGTTCGAGTTCAACGCCGAGGAAACCTCGAAACAGGAAGAAAACGGCCGCCACCAGCTGTGGAACGCGACGCTCACGCGCGGGTTCGGCGAGCACGCCGATCTCTACGTGAACGTGCCGTACACGCACCTGCAGACGCGCACCGACGAGAACGGCGCCGGAGTCGGCGATGTCGAGATCGGCATGAAATGGCGGTTCGTCGAACGCGGCCCGCTGTCGATCGCGCTGAAGCCGAAACTGACCGCGCCGACCGGCAACGACCGGCGCGGGCTCGGCACCGGCCGCGTGGGGGCCGGCGCAACGCTGCTCGCGCAGCTCGACGTCGCGCGGTTTTCGTTTCTCGCGAATGCGGGCATGACGGTCCAGCCGAATCGCCAGGGCGACCTGACGTCGATCTGGGCCGTGTCGGGCGCGGCGATCTACAAGGCGACCGACACGCTGCAGATCGTGGCCGACATCGGCACGTCGCGCAATACGACAAGCGGTGCCGGCACGAATCCCGCATTCGTGATCGCGGGTGCGATCTATTCGCCGAAACCGTGGCTCGATCTCGACATCGGCTACCGGCGCGGGCTGAACGACCAGACCTACGATCATTCGGTGATGGGCGGCGTGACGGTGCGGTGGTAACGCATCGACGCCGCGTGTCGAACCGCAAGACGACGGGCCGCTTCCAGCGGCCCGTTTTTCATTGCGCGTCGTTCGCGCCGAACAGTTGCGCGCATACCGCACGCCCTTCGTCGGTCAGCGCGGCGCTGCCGGTGCCGTCCTCGTTCAGCGTCGTCGCGCTCAGGCCTGCGGCGTCGAGCTGCGTCAGCACGCGGCGCAGCGTGCTCATCGGCAGTTGCGTGCGTTTCGCGATCTTCGGCAACGACCAGGTCTTGCCGGCCGGATCGCTCGCGGCATCGTTCAGCGTCGCGAGCGTCGCAACGAGTGCGGGATCGAGCTGGGAGTCGTCGGATTCTGAAGTCATGGGGTGCGGTCGGTGGGCGAGACTGGGGCTTTCATTCGGGCATCCGGCACGCGATCGGGCGACCGCCGCCGGCTGCGGACACTATACCGCTTCGTCCATCATGCATTCTTGATCGCGGCACGCATGAACGACACGAAGCGTGTGGTGACGGGATCGTCGCGATCCGACAGCCACGCGAGCCCGACGCGCCACTTCGCGTCCTTGCCGTCGAGCGGCAATACCGTCGCGTCACGCAGCAGATATTGCGCACGCGACGGAATGAACGCGACGCCCGCGCCGGCCGCGACCGACGCGAGCACCGACTGCACGTCTTCGGCCTGCTGCGTCACGTGCGGCACGAAGCGGCGCTCGACGCACCACCGGTCGACCTGCGCGGCCAACCCTTGCCCGCGTGCGCGCTGCAACGCGATGAAGCCAATCTCGTTGAGCGTGCCGAGATCGGCCGGCACGCGCTTCAGGCCGAGATGCGGCGGCACCGCCAGCGCCAGCGCCTCGTCGATCACCTTGAACGACGACAGTCCTTCGTCCGACGGCAGACGCAGGAACCCGGCATCGAGCTTGCCCGCGCGCAACCGGCGCGTCTGCTCCGCGGACGACAGGTCGCTCAGCGTGACGGCAATACCGGGATTCCGGCTGCGAAACTCGGCGACGAGCTTCGGGACGAGCGTCAGCACCGACAGGCAGATGCCCAGCCGCAAATGGCCGCGCTGCCCGCTCGACAGCTCACGCGCGCGGACGAGGATCTCGTCGGCATCCCGCACCAGCGCTTGCGCATCGGGCAGGAAACGCTCGCCGAACGACGTGAGCTCCGCGCCGTGCCGGCCGCGCTCGAACAGCTTGCCGCCGAGGCTCGCCTCGAGCGCGCCGATCTGCTTGCTCAGTGCCGGCTGGCTCATGTGCAATGCATCGGCCGCGCGGCTGAAATGGCACAGCTCGGTAACGGTCAGGAACGTTCTCAGCAGTTTCAATTCCATTCTTAAAAGGAATCGTAACGATCAAAACATTCATTTTACCGATCGAATGCGATGACGTTCAATACGGACATGCCCTTTCAGGAATCGACCGTCATGTCTCTTGATCTCGTCTGTGAATGTCCGCCCGACGACACTTCGTGCGCACCGGCCGCTATCGGCGAGCGCGCCGCAACCGCCGATCCGCGCGCGCCGAAACGTCGTGCCGAACGAGTCGAGCGTACCGAACGCGCTGACGGCCGCGGCCGCCGCTTTCGTTTCGGCGATGCGGTGGACGCCATGAGCGCGACGAACGACGCGCCGCCGCGCCCCGTGACCGGCTCGATCGCGATCAGCTTCGCGGTGGTGTCGCGGCGCAACTGGCCGCGTTGAGCATCGGCGCTATCGATCCACGATTGCGCCGCGTATCGCCTCACGGATAGAGCGATCGCAAGCGCGCACGCCGCTGCGCCCTCTTCAAATGGCCGACTGACGCCGCGAAAATTCACCGAATCGCGCATCTTTTCCCGCCTTCAATCGTCATCGCCCCGCGATCGACCGTATAATTTTCCGCATCCCGCTGACCACCCATACATTCCACGCAGCCTCACCGCGCGTGAAAAGGAGACTTTCGCTTGACCGGCCTCATCGCGCGCCTGCCATTCGCCCGGACCACCCTGCTCGTCGCCTTGTCGATGCTGATGCTCGCCTTCTCGACGAATGCATCGTCCACGCCACGCAACCCGCCGCCGCGCACCGCGCACGCTCATGCGCCGGCGAAGGCCGTCAAGAAAGCCGTCAGGAAGAAGCCGGCCCAGCGCAACAAGAAGGCCGTCAAGCATCGTCGCCCGCGCGTGAAGCACCAGGCGGTCAAGCGTCACGCGGCGCCGGCCCCGCAACAACGCCGCGCCAAGCGCAC
>NZ_JAAGPG010000214.1:0-13668 GCF_017104665.1 Burkholderia sp. Se-20378
TCGCCTGCAGCCGCGCGTTCGCGACCGAGATCTCGGGATCGAGCCCCGACGCCGACGCGGTCACCGCATCCGCCGGCACCGGTGTGCCGGCGGCGAGCGCGTTCTCCTGCCGGTACACGCGCACACGCTGCGCAATGTCCGCAAGCAGCTTCTTGCTCGTAGCGCCCTGGTTGCTGGCGCCGCTGCCGGCCGCGTTGTACGGCTGGTCGACCGTCTTCGACGGATCGGCCGGATCGGTGCCGACCGTCGCGCTCGGCCGCCCGTGGAAGTAGCCGGCACGCGTGAAGTTCTGCCCGATCACGGCCGAGCCGACCGTCGTGCCGTTTTGCTGCACGAGACTGCCGCGCGCCTGCGACGGGAACAGCACGTTCGCGACGCCCGTGGTGAGCAGCGGATACGCGACACCCGTGACGAGCATGAACAGCACCGACGACGCGATCACGGGCCGCAGGAGGCCGCGCGTCGCCGCGCCGAACGAAGAACCGGGTGCCGGCGCGGCGGCGGCCGCTGCCTGGCGATTGCCTTGCATCATGATGTTTTCCTCAGAACAGTTGGCCGCCCGACATCATCAGGTGCTCGACGACCGGGCCGAGCGCGAGCGCCGGCAGGAACGTGAGGCCACCGACGACCAGGATCACGAAGACCAGCAGGCCGGCGAACAGGCCCGTCGAGGTCGACAGCGTGCCCGCGCTTTCCGGCACGCTCTTCTTCGCGGCGAGGCTGCCCGCGACCGCGAGCATCGGCAGCAGCGTCAGGTAGCGGCCGATCAGCATCGCGAAGCCGATCGTCGTGTTGAAGAACGGCGTGTTCGCGTTCAGGCCCGCGAACGCGGAGCCGTTGTTGGCCGTGCCCGACGTATAGGCGTACAGCACTTCGCTGAAGCCGTGCGGGCCGAGGTTCGCGAGGCTGTCCATCGTCGAATGCAGCATCGCGGCCACCGCGGTGAAGCCGAGGATGCTGAACGGATGCGCGAGCACCGCGAGCATCACGAGCTTCATCTCGCGCGCCTCGATCTTCTTGCCGAGGAATTCCGGCGTGCGCCCGATCATCATCCCGACCAGGAACACCGTGAGGATCGCGAACGTGAACAGGTTGATCAGCCCGACGCCGTCGCCGCCGAACACGTTGTTCAGCATCATCTGCGCGATCGGCACGAGCCCGCCGAGCGGCGTCAGCGAGTCATGCATCGCGTCGACCGACCCGGTGGTCGCGGCTGTCGTGACGGTGGCGAACAGGCTCGTCTGCGCGATGCCGAAGCGCATCTCCTTGCCTTCCATGTTGCCGCCCGGCTGCGTGGCGCTCATCTGCTGGTCGACGCCCAGCCCGGCCACGAGCGGATTGCCGTACTGCTCGGCCGAATAGATCACGGCCAGGAAGCCGACGAACATCACGACGAACGCACCGAGAATCACCCAGCCCTGGCGGCGCCGGGCGATCATCGTGCCGAGCGCATAGGTCAGCGCGGACGGAATCAGCAGCATCGACAGCATGTGCAGCGTGTTGGTGAGCGGCGTCGGGTTCTCGAACGGGTGCGCGGCGTTCATGCTGAAGAAGCCACCGCCGTTCGTGCCGATATGCTTGATCGATTCGAGGCTGGCCACGGGCCCCATCACGATCTGCTGGCGCGCGCCTTCGAGCGTGGTCGCCCACGCATCGGACGCGAGCGTCTGCGGCATGCCCTGCCACACGTACACGAGCGCCATCACGAAACTGAGCGGCAGCAGCACGCGATAGGTCACGCGCGTGAAGTCGACCCAGTAGTTGCCGATGTCGGCCGCGCTCTTGCGGCTCAGCCCGCGGATGAAGCCGCCCGCGGCCGCGACGCCGGTCGCCGCGCTGACCACCATCAGGAACGTGATGACGGCCATCTGCGAGAAGTTCGACAGGCTGCTCTCGCCCGCGTACGCCTGCCAGTTCGTGTTCGTGATGAACGATGCGGCCGTGTTGAAGGCAAGGTCGGGGCTTTGCGCGGCGCGCTGCAGCGCGTCGAACGGCAATGCGTCCTGGATGCGCAGCAGCAGGTAGCCGACCAGCATCATCCCGGCATTGCTGAGCAGCAGCACCATCCCGTAGCGCTGCCACGACATCGCTTCGTCGGGGTTCACGCCGAGCAGCGCATAGGTACGGCGTTCGACCCACGCGTGGCGCGGGCTCGTAAAGGCGTGCGCGAGCCATTTCCCGACGACGGGCACCAGCGCCAGCATGATCGCGAGAACGATCGCGAATTGAATGAGATTGTTGAACATGTCGACGCTCGCTCAGATCCGGTCAAGGCCGGTGATGAAACCCGCCGTCAAGGCAAAGAACGCGAGCGTGAACAGAATGAAAAGCAGATCGCTCATGACATTCACCGATATTTTCGAATTCCTGTTGAATCGCGCCGATCAATACCGCTCGGGCTTGATCAACGCATGAAACAGATAGATAAAGAGCGCGAGCGACAACGCGCCGGTGATCCACAACATGGCTTTCCCCTTTTTTTCGTATGCGCGGCAACGCCGCGCGATCGTCGGCGCATCGGGCCTCGCCGTGTCGGTGCAGGCCCGTGTGACGCCCCCATGCTCAACTGGCGAATGGGATGCGACAGTGTAGAAATCCGCGTATCAAAGCGGTGTTCAATTTCTTTACGCGGAATAAAAAAGCTGTAAAGACGAAAGCCGGTGGTGATGGTGTTTTTATACGTTCTTTTCAGGGCCAATACGAGTCTATACACCATATCGTCACCGCGATTCCTAGAATGAGCGACATGTCCAAGACGAGATCTCCGCGGTGCGGAGCACGATGCGACCCGGGGTGCCAGCATGAAACCGACCAGAACCGAATCCGCCGCTTCACGCACGCTGCCGCCCGTTCGTTCGCGGCGCCGGTACCCGGCCGACGAGCTCGTGCTGCTGTCGATCCGCGTCGAATCGGACAACCTCGCCGTCGTGCGGGGCCTGCTGCACCAGGCGGTCGGCGCCGCGCTCAACTTCTATACGGCCGCGATCGACAACCGCACCGGGCGCGCGTGCATCGAGCTCGAAGTCGCGCGGTCGCAGGCGTCGCCCGCGATCCTGTCGATCCTCCGTCTGCTGCCGGCCGCCGAATTCGGCACGATCCGCCTGCTGCAGCACTAGCCGGCATCTGACGCGGCCGCGCGTGACACGCGTCACGCGCCCGCTCCCCTTTCATCGATTCGAACGCGCGTTGCCGGTGCGAACGCGTGCGGTTCGTCACGAGCCGCACCCGTTCGCCCCCGGTGCGCGCGCCGGATCGTCGTTCCCGTCGCTACGGGCCTTTCCAGGAAGCACATTCAATGAAAAAAGCAGTCGCCGGTACCCTCTCCCTCGCGTTCCTCAGCGCGGCCGCGCATGCGCAAAGCAGCGTCACGCTCTACGGGATGCTCGATGCGGGTATCGCCTATACGAACAACCAGTCGGGTAAAAGCGCGTGGCAGCAAGGCAGCGGCCTGCTGTCGAATACAGTGTTCGGCCTGAGCGGCAACGAGGATCTCGGCGGCGGCCTGCATGCGCTGTTCCGCCTCGAAAACGGCTTCAACCTGAACAACGGCACGCAGTCCTACAAGAACACGATGTTCGGCCGCCGCGCGTACATCGGCCTGCAGAGCGACCGGTACGGCGCACTGACGCTCGGCCGCCAATACGATGCCGTGGTCGATTATCTGGGCCCGCTCGCGATGGCGAACAACGGCGACGGCAACAACCTCGCATCGCATCCGTTCGACAACGACAACCTCGACGATTCGTTCTACATCGACAACGCGGTGAAATACACGAGCCCGACGCTCGCCGGCTGGCAGTTCGGCGGCCTGTACGGGTTCAGCAACGCGGCCGGCGGCTTCGCGAACAACCGCGCGTACAGCGCGGGCGTGTCGTATGCGAACGGGCCGGTCAGCCTCGGCGCCGCGTACCTGCAGCTCAACCGCGGCGGGCTGACGGCCGGCGGTGCGCTGTCGACCAACGACGGCCCAAACTTCCCGGCCGTGCGTCAGCGCGTGATGGGCGCGGGCGGCAGCTACGCGTTCGACCGGCTGACGGTCGGCGCGCTGTGGACGCATTCGATGTTCGACGAAACGGCCGCGTCGTCGCTGCCCGGCGCGCTGAACGCGCTGCGCTTCGACAACTTCGAGGTCAATGCGCGCTACGCGCTGACGCCGGCCGTCTCGTTCGCGGGCGCCTATACGTTCACCAACGGCCGCTACGACGACGCAACCGGCAGCCAACGGCCGAAATGGCACCAGGTGACGCTGATGGCCGACTACGCGCTGAGCAAGCGCACCGACGTGTACGCGGAAACCGTCTACCAGCACCAGTTCGGCGTGCCGTCGGGTGCGACGCTCGGGTTCGCGAACGTCACGGGGCTCGCGGCTTCGTCGACCAACACGCAGGTGGTCGGAACGGTCGGCATCCGGCATCGGTTCTGACCGCGCGCCGGCCGTCGAAGGCCGGCCGCTCTGTGCAATCCCGCATGGACGCGCGCAGGCCGAACAGGGATCATTCGGGAAATCCGGGCCCGCGCGTCCGCGAAACCGGTACACTCGGCGCCGGGCGCGCGCCGGATCGGCATTCGGCGGCGGGCCGCTGCCGACTCTGGAATCGTGATCCCATGACCACACCGATCTATCAGGAAATCAAGGACTTCATCCTCGCGCGCATTCATGCCGGCGAATGGGCGGAAGGCGACCAGGTGCCGTCGGAGAACGAGCTCGCGCGCGAATTCAACGTCGCGCGGATGACCGTCAACCGCGCGCTGCGCGAGCTGACCGCCGAACAGGTGCTCACGCGCACACGCGGTTCCGGCACGTACGTCGCGTCGCCGAAGTACGAATCGACGCTCGTCGCGATCCGCAGCATCTCGGACGAAGTCGCCGCGCGCGGCCACGGCTATCGCGCGCAGGTGCTGCAGGTGGGCGCGGCCGTCGCCGATACGAAGCTCGCCGACGAACTGCAGATCGACACGGGCAGCCCGATCTTCCATTCGCGCGTGCTGCACTTCGAGAACGACACGCCGGTGCAGCTCGAGGAACGCTGGGTCAATCCGGCCTGCGCGCCCGAGTATGCGCTGCAGGACTTCACGACGACCACGCCGAACCAGTACCTGACCCGCGTCGCGCCGCTGCAGCGCGTCGAATACCGGATCGAGGCCGCGATGCCCGATACCGAAACGCGCCGCCACCTGACGATGGACGATCGCGAACCGTGCCTGCTGCTGCATCGGCGCACGTGGTCGCAGGGGATGGTCGCGTCGGTCGCGAATCTGTGGCACCCGGGCAGCCGTTACCGGTTCACCGGGCATTTCTGATGCCGATGCGCGGGCTCACCGCGCTGCGGCCCGCCCCCATCGCTCGATCGCACTGACGGCCCGCTTCAAACCGTCCTCTTGCGCGATGCGCGCGCCGAGTTCGATCGCGCGCGCTTTCGTTTCGTCCCGTTCGGCAAACTCGATGGCCCGCGCCAGCGCGGCAGCGTCCACACGCCGCCCCGCCACCGGCGCACCCGCCACGCCGAGCCGTTGCAGCCGGTTCGCCCAGAAGAACTGATCGCCCGCAAACGGTACGACGACCGACGGCATGCCGGCCCGCGCAGCCGAATGCGTGGTGCCCGATCCGCCGTGATGAATCGCCATCGATACGCGCGGGAACAGCCAGTCATGCGGCGTATCGCCGATCACGTGAACGTGTGCCGGCAGCATCGACGCGTCGATGCCGCTCCAGCCCGGATAGAACAACGCGCGCCGGCCGGCGAGCGCGTGTGTCAGCGCTTCGACCATCGCGGCGCGATCGAAGCCGGCCATGCTGCCGAAACCGATGTACACGGGCCGATCGCCCGCTTCGAGAAAAGCCGAGAGTTCAGGCGGCGGTTCCCATGTCCGCGCATCGATCCGCCACTGGCCGCATGCCTGCACGTTCGACGGCCAGTCGCCAGGGCCGGACAGCAGCGCCGGCGACACGCCGTACAGCATCGGATGATCGGTCCACACCTGCTTGCGCGGCGGCAACCCGCACACGCTCGCTCGCGCCGCATTCGTCGCCTTCTTGAACGCCTGCCACAACAGCGCATTCACGAACCGGTGGCTCGCGCGGTTCAGCCAGCGCGGCAGCTTCCCCGGCGGCAGGAACGGCGACGCGAATTCCGTGGTGGGCGTGATCGGAATCATCCCGGTGCCGATCGCCGGCACGCCGCGATACTCGGCGACGGACAAGCCGACGAACGATGCGAGCCCCGACACGAGGATCGCGTCGCAGCCTTCCGACGCGTCCGAGATTTCGCGCATCCACGCCGCCGTGTTCGCATTGGCGATCGCCGCGAGCGCCTTCGACGTGTCGTTGAAACCACCGCGCCCGCGCACCGCATCCGCCAATGCGCCATCCGGCGCAATTGCCCGGCGGATATCGCCGGACAACGGCGCCGACGGCACGCCGAGCGCAGCGGCCGACCCGAGCGTCTCCGCATCGGCCAGCAGCCGGACATCGTGCCCGGCATCGATCAGCGCACGGCCCAGCGCCGCGAGCGGGCGCGTGTCGCCTTCGGTGCCGTAGGTGGCGATGACGAGCTTCATGCGTGACTCCTCGTGCACGGCGGCAATGGGTGGATTCAGAAAAGTGCACGTCGTATACTAATGCAACTCGTGCACTTTCAGTCAATCCCCCGCCATGACGATTCCGACCGACGATCCGGGCCGCCGCGCACGCAAGCGCATCCAGATGCTCGCGCATCTCGCCGCCACCGGTGCACGCCTGTTCGACGCGCACGGCTACGAAGCCGTCACGATGGAACAGATCGCCGCGCAGGCCGATGTCGCGAAGCGCACGCTGTACAACCACTTTGCAACGAAGGAAGCCGTGCTCGCGCACTGGCTGGAAGGTGAACTCGCACGCGATCTCGCGCATCTGCAGCGCGACGTCGCGCGACGCAAGACCTTCGCGTCGCGGATCGGCTGCGTGCTCGACGCATCGGCCGCGTGGTGCGAGCAGCATCCCGCGTACCTGCTCGCGTATTTGCGCCATCGCTTCCTGAGCATCGGCGCGGCCGAACCGGCAAGCGGTGGAGAGAACGGCAGCGATATCGCGCTCGTGTGGCAGCAACTGATCGCCGCCGGGCAGCAATCCGGCGAACTGAACGGCGCGCTGCACGCCGACCAGCTCGCAACGTGGTTCCATCACCTGTATCTCGCGGCGATGCTGCGCTGGCTGACCGTGCCGGGGTTGTCGCTGAAACGCGAGTTCCAGGCGATCGCGAAGCTGTTCGTCGAAGGCGCGGAAGCGAAACACTGAGCGGCGCCGGTGGTCGGTAACCGGTCACGCGCTCACCGGATCACAAGCGCCCGAGCACGACCGCGAGCAGCGAGCGCCCGAAGCGGACGACCGCCACTCCGCAAGCGACGAACGCGCGTTTCATTTTTTCCGCGCCGATTTCGCGGCCGGCGCGGCAGCGCTGCCGCCCGACGGCCATTGCGACTCGTCGAGCAACCGGTCGAACAGACGGGCCCGTTCGTCGGCCGACAGCGGGCACAGCCCGAACATCGCCGATAGCGCGAGCCCCCACGCCGCCTTCCAGCGCAGCAACGCAAGATCCGGATCGCCGGATTCGGCCGCGATGCGCTTCGCGTTCTCGGCGTCGATATCCCGCACCTGCTGCAGCGGCGCGGGATCCTCGACCAGCGCCGCCATGATCGCGAGCGCGGCCGACGGTTGCTGGTCGATCACTTCGCGCATCGTCGCGATTTGCGCGGACAGCGTCGGCTGCGCCTCGCCCGGATCGCGTGCGGCCAGATACTCGCGCTGGAATCGTTGGTAGTAGTCCTGCTGATGTTCCATCAGCGCGTTCAGCACATCGCCTTTCGTGCGGAACTGATGCATCAGCCCGCCCTTGCTGATACCGCTTTCGCGTGAAATCGCATCGAACGTGAGCTTGCCCGGGCCGTCGCGCTCGAGGATCGCGAGCGCCGCCTGGATCGCGGCAGTGCGCGTTCGCTCGGAACGCGTCGGGTTGTCCATGAACTGTCCCCGCTATGGAGTCGTGCAATGCGACCGCGCCGGACCGGCGCGATCGTATGAAGGAAGTGCGCGGAGTCTATCACAAACAAACCGCCTGGTCGGTTTACATCCGGAAATGGCGGTGCTACGATCGGCTCCCGCATCGGCCCCGGCCGGATGCCGGACCGCACCGCGCGTCGCGCGGCGCGGGGCAAGCGCCGCCTGCAGCCTCGCTGTCCGGCCGATCAACCCTGCCCGACGGCTTGTCGCTCCCGCTATTCATGGGGCTGCTGCGCCCTAAAAACAAACCGTCTGGTTGGTTTTTTTCATAAACCCGAAGCGGCAATGCCGCCCTGTTTCACCACCCTTCGCCCGGCTCCACCGGTGCGAACCCCGACCCGGAGCGTCAGATGAACCCCTTGTTCAAGTCCAGCCACCTGCTCAACGCCGCGCTTTGCGTCGCGCTCGCCGGATGCGCCGGCGTCCAGCCCGCCCGCTACAGCGGCATCGAATCATCGCCGTACCTGCGCAGCGATCCGCAGGACAAGTCCGGCCGCGTGCCCTACCGCTACGCATTGCCGGCTGACTGGCACCAGTACCGGAAGCTGATCCTCGACCCCGTGGCCATCTATCGCGGCACCGACCACCAGTTCGGCGACCTGACCGACCAGGACAAGACGACGCTCGCCACGTACATGGGCGATACGTTCGCGAAGAAGCTCGGCAAGCGCTTCGAACTGACGAGCGCGCCGGGCCCCGGCACGCTGCGCGTGAAGCTGACGCTGACGGGCGCCGTGACGACGACGACGTTTGCCGGCGCATTCGCGCACTTCGATCTCGCGGGCAACGTGTACAACGGCGTGCAGGCGATCCGCGGCCGCGAAGGCGCGTTCACGGGCTCGGTCATGTATGCGGTGGAAATCCGCGATGCGGCGACGAACCGGCTGATCAACGCGTACGTGACGAAGCAGTATCCGAACGCGATGAACATCGGTGCGAGTTTCGGTGCGCTCAGCGCGGCCAGGACGGGCATCGACAAGGGCGCCGATGCACTCGTCGCGCAGTTCGACTGAAACCCGCCGGCACACGTTGGCCCGTGTTGCGCAGACGCGTGCCGGCTCGCGCGCGAGCGGCGCTCTTCTGGATCGTGCCGCTCGCGGCCGCTGCGCTCTGCATCGCATGGGGCATCGCGTCGCTCGGCAGCCGAGGGCCAACGATCACGATCGTCTTCGCGAGCGCCGACGGGTTGGCGGCCGGCCGATCGACGCTGCGGCTTCGCAATGTCGAAATAGGCCGTGTCACGCGCGTTCACGTGATGCGCGGACAACCGGGCGTGACGATCGATGTGCGACTGAACGCCGACGCGCAGGCACTGGCGGCGGCGGACACTCGCTTCTGGATCGTGCGGCCGCGCATCGGGGCCGGTGGCCTCTCCGGTCTCGATGCGGTGCTGTCCGGTTCGTACATCGCGGCCGCGCTCGGCCATTCACGCGAACCGCGTACGACGTTCACCGGGCTCGATGCGCCACCGGTCACCGAAGAAGGCGGCCGCCACTACACATTGCGCGCGGCATCGCTCGGCTCGGTCGCGATCGGCTCGCCCGTCTATCACCGGCGCGCACGCGTCGGCCAGGTGACCGGCTATGCGCTCGACGCCGACGGGCACGGCGTCTCGATCGACGTGTTCGTCGCCGCACCGTTCGATCGAACCGTCGACGTCGATGCGCGCTGGTGGCAAGCCGGCGGCCTCGGCCTGCGGCTCGGCGCGGGCGGCATGAAGCTCGACACGCCGTCGATCGCCGCGCTGCTCAGCGGCGCCCTTGCATTCGCGTCGCCGCCCGGGCGCGCACCGAGCGTCGCGGCGCCGGACGGCGCACGCTTTCGCGTGGCCGATGACGAAATCGACGCGATGCGCACGCCGAACGCACCGGCCGCGCCCGTCGTGATGCGCTTCGATCGTTCGCTGCGCGGCCTCGAGGTCGGCGCGCCGGTGGAATTTCGCGGTATCGAACTCGGCAACGTGACGGCCGTTGGTACCGAATACGACGCAGCACGCGGCGACGTCACGATGCGCGTGACGATGGCGCTCTACCCCGATCGCCTCGGGCAGCGCTACCGCGACGTGCTCGGCAACGGCGCCAGCGAAGCCGGCAAGGCGCTGCTGCGCACGCTCGTCGCGCGCGGTTTGCGCGGCCAGTTGCGCGTCGGCAACCCGATCGCGAACCGCTCGTATGTCGCGCTCGACATGTTTCCGCATGCTCCGCCCGCATCGGTCGACACGAATCGCGAGCCGATCGCGTTGCCGACCGTGCCCGGCACGCTCGACGTGCTGCGCGTCCAGATGACCGATATCGCCGGCACGCTTTCCCGGTTGCCGCTCGATCGCATCGGCACGGATCTGAACGCAGCGCTCGCGAATACCGATGCGCTGTTCAGGCAACTCGATACCGAACTCGCACCGCATGCACGCATCGCGCTGGGCACCGCGCGGCAATCATTCACGGCCGCGCAGGCGATGCTCGTGCAACAAGGTGCCAATACATCGAACGTGCGCCGCACGTTGACGCAATTCGCGCGAACGTCGAGCGCGCTGCGCGCGTTGGCCGACGATCTGGAGCAGCATCCGGAGGGGTGGACGCCGAATGCATCGCGCGCCACGGAGCCGGCCGATGCAGCGCATCCTGCAAATATGCCGCAATGAACGCGTCGTTCGGCGCAGATGCATTTTTACGACGAACGCACGCATCGCATGCCAAATTTCCCGTGCAGCAGTATGCTGATGTCGTACGGCCGCGCACGACGCCTCGGGTAATCCCTTCGTTTGCACGTTGTCGCGCTGCCGTCGCGACCGCAATCATGCGTTGCAAGGAGGGATTCGTGATGGCAACCACGCATCAGCATTTCCACCTCGAACTACGGCACGCCACCGCGCCGACCTATTTCATCAGCTACCTGTTTCCCGCCTTGCTGTTCGTTTACGAACTGCTGCGCGTCGGCCAATGGATCCGCGATCACGGGATGCAATTCGCCGCGTTCAAGCAGATGGGTTACGAGTATCTGCTGATGCTGCTGTTCGTCGGGCTGCAGATCGTCGTCGAGGCGATCTTCCTGCTCGGCGCCGCGATGCGCAAGGATCATCGCGATTTCGAGCACCGGCTGCCGAACGTGGTCCTCGGTATCGGCTGCTCGATCGCGCTGCTCGCGATCGACCTCGCGATCCAGCTCGCGTTCTGATGGCCGGCGGGCGCATGCCCGCCGGTGGCAGCAGCGCTCAGGCGAGTGCGTCGCGCAGGAACGTCGTCACGGCGGCCAGCACGTCGTCGGTTCGCTCGCGGTGCGGCATGTGCCCGCACCGGCCGAGCAACAGATACGACGACGGCCCCGCGACGCGCGCGGCGATCCGCTTCGGATGCACGTCGGATCCATATTCGTCGTCTTCGCCGTGAATCGCGAGCGTCGCGCATTGCACGCGCGGCAATTCGTCGTCGAGATTCCAGTCGCGAAAAGCCGGCGACAGCCACGTGTCGACCCACGCGCGCAACACCCATTCGGCCTTGTCGCCGTGATAGCGCGCGAGCCGGTCGAGCTGGCCCGGTTCGTCGAACTGCTGCCCCGCGTCGCGAATGCCGGCCAGCGTGCGATCCTCGACGAACGCCTGCGCGGCGATCGTCACGAGCGCGCGGCAACGCTGCGGATGCGCGGCCGCACACCCGACCGCCATCCCGCCGCCGACGCTGTGCCCGAGCGCGACGAACGCGTCGACGCCCAGTTGTTCGAGCAGTGTCGCGAATGCATGATCGGCCTCGTCGCGCACGAACGTCGTGCCGAGTTGCCCCGGATGACGATCGGAGCGACCGAAGCCGAGGCGATCGTAGGCGATCACGTCGCGCTGCGTGGCGCTCGCAAGCTGCGCGGGGAAATCGCGCCACAGGTCGACGCAGCCGAGCGAATCGTGCAGCAGCACGATCGGTGCGGCCGGCTCAGGTGCGCGCTGCGTCGACGCCCCCGCCGCCTGTTGCGCCGGATCACCGCGCCAGCGTTTCGCAAAGAGGCGCCCTTGCGGCGTCTCGACGGTTGTCTCCTCGATCGGGATATCGGTCATGTGTGTGTCGTCTGCATGAAAGCGGCCGCCCGTCGGCGGCCGTATCGGATCCTGCGATGGTGGCCCGCGCCCGCACACAGCGTCAAGCAAGCCCCCACTGCCCGCGCGTTCATTCGGGCTGCGGCGGCAGATACTCCATCTGCGCCTCGTCGTACAGCCGGTAGATCAGCGCCTGCATCGCGCGGAGGTCCTCCGATTCGTCGAGCATCCGCATGCTCATGATGATCGGCGACACGAGGTTCGGATCGTCGAGCGGCTTGTAGCTGATGTCGTCGCGCTTCAGCCCGTACACGCTGTGCGGCACGACCGACACGCCCTCGCCCATCGCGACGAGGCCGAGCGCGATCTGCAGTTCGCGCGTCTCGTAGATCTTGCGCGGCTGCAACGCGCGGTCGTGAAAGGCCGCGAGCACCTGGTCCGCATAGCTCGGGCGCGGCGCCTTCGGAAAGATGATCAGCGTGTCGTTGACGAGATCGTGCAGCGACAGCACGGGCTTCGCGCTGTCGAGCGGATGGCCGACCGGCAGCGCGACGATCATCCGCTCCTCGCGCAGCACGACGCGCCGCACGCTCGGATCCTCGTGGCGGATGCGCCCGAACCCGACGTCGATGCGCCCTTCCTTCAGCGCCTTGATCTGGTCCATCGTCGACATCTCGTGCAGGCTCAGCTCGACGGCCGGGTATTCGCTGCGAAAGCGCCGGATGATCTTCGGCAGCATCCCGTACAGCGTCGAGCCGACGAAGCCGACCGACATGCTGCGCTCGATCTTGCCGACCCGCTTCGTCATCGATTCGAGCTCGGTCGTCTGCGCGAGCAGCTGCACCGCGTGCGAATAGAAGAAGCGCCCCGCGTCGGTCAGCTTCAGCGGCCGCGCATTGCGCTCGAACAGCGGCACGCCGAGCGCCTCCTCGAGCTGCTGGATCTGCCGGCTCAAAGGCGGCTGCGCGATATGCAGCCGTTCGGCCGCCCGCGTGAAATTCCGCTCTTCGGCAACCGCGACGAAGTAGCGGAGGTGTCTCAACTCCATGTTCGATGCCTCCCGGACAGCGATCCGGCGTTCAATCGCGGCCGGATGATGCCATCACGATACCGCAGGCGGCGCCAACCGCCACGCGCGCGGCCCCGCGTCGCCCAATGCAAAACGGGAAGCCCGCGAGCTTCCCGTTGTTTCATCGACGCCGCGGAGTGGCGGCGTCACGACCCTCTCTCACACCTCGGTCGCGTAGAGCGCGTCGCGCTGCGCGTCGCTCAGCGAGTCGAGCGGCACGTCCGGCAGTTTGTAGCAGATCATCGTGCCGTACAGCTCCGCGAGGCAATTGCTGCCGGCGTCGAGCGCGTAGCCGTCCTCGCCGTCCGGCGCCGGCGGGTACACTTCGCGCCACGCGTTGATCGCGGCTTCGAGTCGCACGATGGAAACGGGTCCGGCCTTCCGCTCGGCGGGTGATGCGCTCATGGATTCCTCTGGGTTGCGCGCTCCGCGGGCCGGATCGGCCCGGATGGAACGATGAAAACGCCGGACATTTCGCCGGCCGCCGCACCTCGCGCGCGCCGGATGCCGATCCGCGCGGCGCGCCTCGCGCCGGCCGGGCCG
>NZ_JAAGPG010000215.1:0-13856 GCF_017104665.1 Burkholderia sp. Se-20378
GCGCGCTTGCCGGCACGCGCCGGCAGCCGGCAGGCGACGCAGACGGGATGCCGGCGCAGTGCGTGGCGGTAGGTGATGAACGCCGCGCCGCAATCCCGGCATCGGGCGATGTCGAGCACGCCCGCATCGACGAAACGCACCAGCATCCACGCGCGTGTCAGGTCCAGCGGCAGCGCGTGACGCGCGGGATCGCCGTGTTCGGCGTACAGCGTATACGCCTTGACGAGCGCCTCGAGTCGCGGGCAGCCGGCCTGGTTGCGCAGGAAGCGGTAGATGCTGTGGAACAGCGATGCATGAATGTTCGCGAGCCACGTCATGTACCAGTCGATGGACGACGGCAGCAATCCCTTCGGTGCGGCCACGCCGCGCACTTCGCGATACAGGCGCACGAGATGCTCGCGTGGCAGCGCGCACTCGATCTCCAGCATCTGCAGCCGCGCGCCGAACCGGATCAGCGTCGCCGCGTGCATCGTCAGCTGCGCGTCGTCCGCGAGGCCATGCCGCCCGGCCCGGCCGCTCACGATGTTTCCTCGTCGGGAAGCGCGAGGCCGGCCAGCGCCATCGCGGTATGCACGCGCACGAGATCGACCGGCGGCGTCGCGCGGGTCAATGCCGACAGCACGCCATACCGGCTCGGCCGCAACGCGCAGATCAGCTGCCCCGCCGATGCAAGGTCGTTCATCTGCTTCATCGACAACGCGGCCAGCGCGGCGGCAACGTCAGCGGTCACGCCCAGGCGGAACATGCCGGATGCGCGATCCGACTGCAGCAGTCGCTGCGCGAGCCACAGATAAGACATGTTCAATTCCCACATTGCATCACTGTCGTTGGCAACCTTCATCGTTCACCTCGATTCCTGCGCGATCAGGATCAATGATTCGCCGTCAAATTGCGTGCCGATAATCCGGATATTACGAACCGTTATTTCTTTTGTCTGATGCGAACGTGCGAAATCGATCATGACGATCCGACGCGCATGGCGCGCGTGCATCGCGCCGCCACTCAATACGGGCACGGCCGCACGTGTCGTCATGCGCATTGCAGCGATGCCGCGCGATGCGTCGCACCGCGCGCCCGGGACAGCCTGCATTGCAAACTGTCGTGATTGAGTCTCGGCGATATTTCGCCGAATGTAAACGCGACGTTAGACGCAAGACAATTGCCGGATAAACACGACTTTAGTATTAAGACTTTCGTCTTGTACAATCCGGTACATTCTTGCCGGGCCGGTCCCGGCTTTACTTATTTAACCGTCCTCATGAAAATCCTGATCGTCGACGATCACGCCATCCTGCGCGACGGCGTGGAGATGCTGTTGCGCCAGGGCGATGGCGACATGGTCGTCGTCCAGGCGAGCAGCGCCGATGACGCGGTGCGGCTGCTCGACGCGCACGCCGACCTCGACGCGATCGTGCTCGACCTGAAGCTGCAGGGCATGGACGGCCTCGACGCGCTCGCCGTGTTCGCGACGATGCGCCCCGGGCTCCCGGTCATCGTGCTGTCGTCGTCGGAGGATCCCGGCGCCGTGCGCAGCGCGTTCGCGCAGGGCGCGATGGGTTACGTGCCGAAATCCGCCAGCCCGCGCACGCTGCTGTCCGCCATCCGGATCGCACTCAACGGCGAGCGTTACGTCCCGCCGCTCGTGCTCGACGACCCCGCGCTGCAGCATCCGGACGGCGCCGCTGCGGCACGCGGTTCGATGCTGACGCAACGCCAGATCGAAGTGTTGCGCTATCTCGCGGAAGGCGTGCCGAACAAGGTCATCGCCGACAAGCTGGGCCTGTCCGAAAAGACCATCAAGGCGCACATCACCGCGATCTTCAAGGCGCTGAACGTGATCAACCGCACCCAGGCCGCGGCGGCCGGCAGGAAGGCCGGCCTCATCTGATCCGACTGATCCGGCGCCTGCTCGCGTCTCGACATTGCCTTGCCGGCGCGGAACGCCTAAATTTCCCTCATCTTCCCCGCCCGTTCGAGGAGCGTGCGCATGACGCGTGTCGACGAGACGCCCGAAGCGCCGGCCGACCATGAAGTCCCGTTCGACCTCGCCGCCGACGTGATCGCGCGCTGGCAGCGCCTCGTCGACCTGATGGCGGAAATCGTCGGCGTGCCGGCCGGGCTGATCATGCGCAACGTCGGCCGCGACATCCAGGTGCTGGTGGCGAGCCGCAACACCGGCAATCCGTTCTATCCGGGCGAATCGGCCGAACTGCACGGCTCGGGACTTTACTGCGAAGCGGTCATCGAGAGCGGCAATACGCTGATCGTGCCGGATGCGCGGCAATCGGCGCAGTGGCGCAACAATCCGGACCTGCGCGTCAACATGGTCTCGTATCTCGGCCTGCCGATCCGCTGGCCCGACAACACGCCGTTCGGCACGATCTGCCTGCTCGACTGCAAGGAGAATGCGTATTCGGAGCGCTACATCCGGCTCGTCGAGGAATTCCGCGACCAGATCGAGATGCAGCTGCAACTGATCCGCGCACAGCGGATCGCCGAACGCGAACGCCAGCGCGCCGCGCAGCTGGCCGAGAACTTCCGGCGGCAAAAGGATCTCGCGACGGAGGCCGTGCACGTCAAGTCGAGCTTTCTCGCGGCAGCGAGCCACGACCTGCGCCAGCCGGTCCACGCGTTGAGCCTGTTCGTCGGCGCGTTGCGGCACGTCCCGATGCCGGCCGACGGCACGCTGCTCGTCGATCGCATCGACCAGTCCGTCAACGCGATGGACGCGCTGTTCACCGCGATCCTCGACATCTCGCGGCTCGACGCGGGCGTCGTGCCCGTGCATCGCCGGCCGTTCGCGATCGGCGCGGTGCTGGAACGCGTGTGCCGCGAAGTCGCCGCCGATGCGCACGGGAAAGGCCTGTCGCTATCGTACGTGCGCAGCACCGCAGTCGTCGATTCCGATCCGGTGCTGATCGAGCGCATCGCACGCAACCTGCTGTCGAATGCGGTGCGCTATACCGACACCGGACGCATCGTCGTCGGCTGCAGGCGCACGCACCAGCACGTGCGCCTGCAATTCATCGACACCGGGCGCGGTATTCCGGCCGACCAGCAGACCCGCGTATTCGACGACTACTACCAGTTGCGCCATCGCGGCAGCGAATCCGAACAGGGCGTGGGCCTCGGGCTGGCGATCGTGCGGCGCCTCGCGGGGCTGCTCGACTGTCCGCTGACGCTGCGCTCCGAACCCGGGCGGGGCTCGTGCTTCGAGCTGCAGCTGGTGCGGCTGGACACGGCCGTGCAGCCGAGCGTCGCCGCCGACGAGATCGCCGTCGACGAGGCCACTGCCGCGGCGCACCTCGTGGTCGTGATCGACGACGAAAGCGCGATCCGCGCCGGCATGTCGATGCTGCTCGAACGCTGGGGCTACCAGGTCGTCACGGCCGCGTCGGTCGACGACGCGATCGCGTGCCTGGCATCGTGCGACGTACGGCCGACCCTGCTGATCTGCGACCTGCACCTGCACGGCGACCAGAACGGGATCGGCGCGATCGCGCGAATTCGCGACGAGTACAACACGGCGATTCCCGCGATGCTGATCACGGGCGACACGACCGTACGGCGGCCCGGCCGGCTGAAACACGGCGGGTTCGTGCTGCTGCACAAGCCGGTGCCGAGCGACAAGCTGCGCGCGGCGATGGCACGCCTGCTGCATGCGCAGGCCCCCGGACAGCCGCGCCGGGCCGACGCGGGATAGTCGCCGGCACGCTGCGGCGCTTTCGCATCCCGCCCGCCGGCCGCATGCAAAAGCGGCGGGCATCTGCCCGCCGCCGAGTCTTCGCACGCGCATCGCCTCAAGTGCGGCGCGCGGTCGAGCCCTTGCTTACTTCAACCGCGTCGCGATCTCGTTCGCCATCGCCTTCGTCGCGGCCTTCGTCGACGCATCCGTGGCCAGTGCGTTCAGCAGGCCGAAATCGTGGATGGTGCCGTCGTAGCGCGTGGTCGTCGCGTCGACGCCGGCCGCGTCCAGCTTGCGGCCGTACGCTTCGCCTTCGTCACGCAGCACGTCGAACTGGGCGACCTGGATCAGCGCGGGCGGCAGGCCCTTCAGCTGCGCGGTGCTCGCGCGCAGCGGCGACGCGTAGATCTCGTTGCGTTGCGCTTCGTTCTTCGTATAGGCGTCCCAGAACCACTTCATCATCGGCCGCGTCAGGAAGTGCCCTTGCTGATACGCGTTGTACGACCCCGTGTTGAAGTTGTGGTCCGTCACCGGCCACATCAGCCCCTGGAAGCGGATCGCGGGGCCGCCCTTGTCCTTCGCCATCAGCGCCACCACGGCCGCCATGTTCCCGCCGACGCTGTTGCCGACCACCGCGAGGCGGCTGCCGTCGACGCCGATCTCCGCGCCGTGCGCGGCCACCCACTTCGTCGCCGCATACGCCTGGTTGATCGCGACCGGGTAATGCGCTTCCGGCGACGGCGTGTAGTTCACGAACACCGCGACGGCGCCCGATTGCACGACGAGGTCGCGCACGAGGCGCTCGTGCGTCGGGAAATCGCCGAGCACCCAGCCGCCGCCGTGAATGAACACGAACACCGGCAGCGCGCCCGTCGCGCCTTGCGGGCGGACGATCGTGACCGGCACGGACAAGCCGTCCTGATCGATCGTGCGGTTCGACACGTCGATGCCCGACAGGTCGACCTTCGTGCCGTTCTGCGCATCGACCAGCACCTGGCGCGCCTTCGCGGGGCTCAGCGTTTCGAGGCCCGGGCCTTTCTGCCCGTTCAACGCGGCGAGGAAGGCGCTCGTCGTCGCATCCGGCCGGACGGCTTCGGCGCCGGCGCCCGCGGCAAACGCGGTGGTCGTGGCGGACAGTGCAGCGGCGACGGCGGCAGCGATCAGCAGCGGCTTGACGATCTTCATGGTGTAACTCCTTGGCTCAATCGGTGAATGACAATGTGACGGGGAATGTTTCGCAATACGTACGATCAGGCGAGCGTGAGCGTGACGTCGATGTTGCCGCGCGTCGCGTTCGAGTACGGGCACACGAGGTGTGCGCGATCGATCAGCGTCTGCGCGACTTCGCGATCGAGGCCCGGCAGCGAGATCTTCAGTTCGACTTCGATGCCGAAGCCGTTCGGGATCGCGCCGATGCCGACGCTGCCTTCGATCGCGGCATCCGCGGGCATCGCGATCTTGTCGCGGGCCGCGACGAACTTCATCGCGCCGATGAAGCACGCGCTGTAGCCGGCGGCGAACAGTTGCTCGGGGTTCGCGCCTGCACCGCCCGCGCCGCCGAGCTCGCGCGGCGTGGTCAGCTTCAGGTCGAGGCCGCTTTCGGGCACCGTCGCACGGCCGTCACGGCCGCCGGTGGCTTTTGCATGGGCGCGGTACAGCACTTTTTCGATCGACATGACAGACTCCTTTTCAATCAGTGAGTGAAACAGCCTTCCAACCCGGGACCGCTTGCCGGCTGTCGGGCAGCCGGTGTCGCGCTTGTTTATCTACTCATAGATAGATAAACATCCCCAAAAAATGCAGGTGGTTGATCCACCTGCTCAAAAAATCTATCTACTCCCAGATAGACATCATGGCCCAACAAAAGGCGGCGAACCGCCTGACTGCTTGCGCCGTCCGTCAGGACCGCGTTTTCCAGACTGCCTCGACATCCTCGAGACGCGCCCGCGTGTGGAACAGCCGGCTGGCCAGCACGCTGCCCTGGAACGCCGCATACAACGTACGCGCGGCCGTGTCGGGCTTGCCGCTGAACTGCAGCGTGCCTTCCTTCGCGCCCTGCGCCAGCAATTCGGCGAGCCAGCTCTCGTTGGCCTTGAAGAACGCCTGCACGGCCTGCCGCACGTTCTCCGGCAACGATTCGATATCGGCCGCCAGCATCCCGCACAGGCAGATCATGTTGCCGTCGCCGAGCGTGCGGCCGAACATCTTCGTGTACAGGCTCAGCTTCACGTCGGCCGGCAGCGCCGGATCGATCGCCCGCATGGCCGAGAGGACGTCGTCGCTGTAGACCGACACCGCTTCCAGCACGAGGTCGTCCTTCGACGGGAAGTAGTAGTGGATGCTCGACGTCTTCACGCCCACCAGGTCGGACAGGTCTCGATAGCTGAAGCCGTTGTAACCGCGCAGCATCATCAGCGTGATCGCGTGGTCGAGAATCTGTTCGCGGACGGTCGGTTTCGTTTCCATGGAACGAACTTTATCTACTCATAGATAGACAGTCAAGGAGATTTTTAAGGGCGCGATGCGGGGCGCGCCAGGTTCGGCATCCGCTTTCCTTGCCTGTCGCGGTGATGGCTCTCGTTTCTTCAGCGGTCGCTCGGGGCCAACGGGCTTTGATGCTTTGCTTCGCGAATTGTCCAGGTACGCACTCCCTCATGATGACTTCCGTGATTGTCTCGGACACTGGGCGCTCTCCAGCCGAATCGACCAGATTGACGGGGTTGTTCCTGACGTATGTATGCCAGTTCAGTCCTCGGTGCTGCTCGTGAAGCGGTGATTCTTGCGGGACAGCGCGCCCTGGTTGTCATGAGCAAACTCCAGGCGCGCGCCATTGATAGCGCATCACGCCTTACTGATGCACCTTTCAGTGATGCGCCCCGCGGTTGCCAGGAAAATTCAAGCCGGAGAAGAAAGTAAATCTCTAACCGACTTGGTAACAAGGCCTTCCCGAAACCTTCCTGCACGATATGCATCGGCAATCGCTTGCTCATTGGAAAATCGCTTCAACTCCTCTCCAACGTCACTTGCCAGTAGACCGAGGAATACTTCGTATTCCCTGGGCTGCCCTATATCGTCAAGCGCCCCCGCCCCGACGATCAACTCACGATGCTGTGCAAACAAACGGTCGAGCCGAAAGTACATGTGCGACTGTTCGATGCGGCTTATTTCATCGGTTCCGATCCGGTCAAGGCAGAATCCCACATTAACAAACCACTGTTGACCAAAACCCTTTTCCACTCCGATTGCAATTTTTGCTCCATTTCCAGAAAAGCACATTAAATTACTTCGCCGGATGAAACCGCATTGCATGAGAGACTCAAATATGCCTTGCTTGAATTCGTTTGACTTCATCGCTTACTTGCCCGATAGACATCCACAACTGACCTCCAAGACTCACCAGTGACGACTTCAAGTTCCTTGCGATAGCCTTCAACTTGTCGCTTTCCACGCGCAACAGCTCGAGCATTATCGGGCTTCAACTCGCGGACCTCTCTGGTCCCCCAATTCACTGCATCCGGCGCTTTCCGCTCGGCAGCGTCACCTTCGTATCGAAGCCGTCTCCCAGCGCCGTGCCATAGTGACTGTGGGCACGACGTCCCGCGGCTGCCGCAGCACTTTCGCCCCCCGTGCAGACAACGACCCGCCACCACTCGTCGGCCCCCCAAAACCAGTACCGCCACCGCCTTCCAAAAGCGCCTCGTCACGCGGCCGCCGGTACACATTAACACCGGCCGTCTGATAGCCCGAATCGTCAGAAAATCCCGCCCGATTGAACTCGAACCCGGCTGAACTACCCAGTGGCGAATTATTAAACGCTCGTGCTGAAGCTGCTGCAAGCCCAGGCGATTCAGCAGTATTCGGAAAGCACGCCAGCGGGAACACGGCCCTATCCCGACAGACTGACGGATCTGTTGCGCGATCCGCGCTACCCTGTCGTGCGCCGGTACTTGCGCAGGCTTTATCCGGATCCAATCACGGGGCAAGACTTCGAACCGATTATCGCGCCCGAGGATGGGATTCAAGGGGTGCGCAGTACATCCTCGAAAAAACCGCTCAAGATCGCTGGATTCCGCGAGGATCAAAGCCGCTTCGCTACCGCGAGCAGCTATCTACAATGGGACTTCAGCTATGTGCCGACAGCCGTAAAGCCGCCTGCTAGATAAGCCGCGGGCGAACCGGAAAGCGGCGTCATGTCTCCCGCACCCAGCATCAACTGAATCCCGCGCCGGGTGAACGGGCGCAGTGCACCGACGTTTGCCGAGGTCCGCTTGTTCCGACCAAGCAATATCCGACGGATCCGAGACGGGTGCCCTCTTTACGCTGTGAGGCGGCTGTCCGTGGCCTATCACAAACGTCTCATGCTGGCCGGGAAGCGACACGCTCGGAACAAGGCCCTCACGGCGGCGGGCCTTCAGATCGGCTGCGATTTCCAGCGCTTGTTGCCGGTCCCCCTATCAACTTTCCAAACTTGGTCGTGACGGCCTCGCCACCCTTACTGCGGCTTCAGCATCCGCTGAATGATCGTCCGCAACATCGCCCGGTGCGCGCGCGGCTTGAATCCCGGCTCGAACACGACGCGCCCGACCGCCCCTTCCGCGAGCGCGAGCAGCCAGGTCGCGACCAGATCGGGCTTCAGGCTGCCGTCGATCTTCCCTTGTGCGACGCCGCGCTTGATCAGCGCGACCATCCGCCCCTTCACGTGCGCCTCGTTCGCCGCGAACAGCGCGGCGACGTCCGGATTGCGTGTCGCCTCCGCCGCGGTCTCGACGCAGATGCGCGCATAGACGGGATCGCTCGACAGTTCCATCAACGTCAGCGCGATCTCCTCGATCGCTGCGAGCGCGTCGTCGGCGTCCGCATGCCGCGCGAACAGTTCGGCCATCTCGCGCTGGTCGTCCTGCGCGATCGCCTCGATGATCGCCGCCTTCGTCGGGAAATAGTGGAACAGGTTGCCGGGGCTCATGCCGGCCGCCTTGCAGATCGCGGCCGTGGACGTCGCATGGAAGCCGTCGCGCGCAAAACAGTCGATCGCGGCATCCAGGATCTGGCGTCGCTTCGCTTCCACTCTTTCAGGGTCGATCTTTCTCAACAGGCACTCCGTGCTAGACGTTCACTCGAATATTTATTAGACTGATTAGTCGATCTATTATCGTGACGACGTCCGCAGGCGTCAAGACATCGTGTCCGTGCCGCCTGCGACCTCCGCTCACGCCACCGCTCCGAGGGCCTTTTGAAACGTATCGTCATTGCCGGCATCGCGCTCGTCCTGCTCGCCGCAGTGGGCGCAGTCGCGTTGCGCGGCCTGTCCGATTTCGAGCTGAAGGGCGCGGAGGTATCGACGCTCGTGTTCCGCGCCGGCGACGCCGACCTCGTCGGCACGCTCGCGCTGCCGGCCCATGCGCCCGATGCGCCGATCGTGCTGCTCGTCCACGGCGACGGGCCGCGCACGCGCTTCTCGGACGACGCGATGCTGCCGCTCGTCAACAGCCTGCTCGACGCCGGCATCGGCGTGTTCGCGTGGGACAAGCAGGGCACCGGCCGCAGCGGCGGCGACTGGCTCGCGCAATCGATGCAGGATCGCGCGAACGAAACGATCGCCGCGATGGCGCGCGTGCGCGCCGCCGTCGGGCCCGCGCCCAAAATCGGCCTGCTCGGCTTCTCGCAAGGCGGCTGGGTGATTCCGCGCGTCGCGAATGCGGTGCGGCCCGCGTTCTCGGTGATCGTCGGCGGCGCCGTCAGCTGGCGCCGACAAGGCACCTACCTCACGCGACAGCAACTCCAGGCAACCGGCATGCAGCCGGATCGAATCGATGCGACACTGGCCGCCGAGCGACGCGACAACGACGCGATCTTCGGCCAGGCGGACATGCCGGCCGATCCGCGCCGCCGCCCCGACATCGAGCCGCGCCGCTTCGGCTTCATCGCGCGCAACTACCTGGAAGACGCGTCACAGGCGCTCGCGACCATGCAGGGGCCCGTGCTGGCCGTGTGGGGCGCGCAGGACCGCAATGTCGATCCGGTCGACGAGGCGAACACTTACACGCATGCGTTCGCGAACCAGCCCGACCGGCGCGTGGTGGTCGTGCCCGGTGCAACGCATGCGCTGCTGCGCGCGGGCTGGTTCGACTACCAGCTCGAGTCCGACTGGCCGACGTGGAAGCAGTGGCTGTACACGGCGCTCGGGCGCGATGCGTATGCACCGGGCACGCTCGGCCCGATCGAAGCGTGGATCCGGGCGCAGTGAACACGTGTGCAGCACGGCGATGCCTTTGTCGGCGTCGCGCATGAAACGGGCAATACGGGCCGCGCCGGTCGGCGTGGCCGCATCAAGGAGAGGTTTCAATGTTTTCGTGGTTTGAACGGCGGCTGCCGACTTTCCCGCTCGAAGATCCCGTCACGCCGCCGCGGGGTTTCTTCTCGTTCGTCTGGGCGTGCACGAAAGGCGCGCGCAGCTGGGTCCTGCTGATCGCGCTGACGTCGGCCGCGCTGGCCGCGTACGAAGCCGCGCTGTTCGCGATGATGGGCCGCGTGGTCGACTGGCTCGCGTCCGCGACGCCGGCCGAGTTCGGCGGCCGGCACTTCGGCACGCTCGTCGGGTTCGCGGCGATCCTCGCCGGCAGTACGCTGCTGATTGCGCTGCACACGATGGTCAAGCACCAGGTGCTCGCGATCAACTTCCCGATGCGGCTGCGCTGGCTGTTTCACCGGCTGATGCTCGACCAGAGCCTGTCGTTCTACGCGAACGAATTCGCGGGCCGCGTGACGACCAAGATCATGCAGACCGCGCTCGCGGTGCGCGATGCGCTGTTCATGTCGGTCGACGTCGTGATCGGCGTCGCCGCGTACCTGATCGGCATCCTCGCGCTCGCGGCCAGCTTCGACTGGCGGCTGATGATCCCGCTCGCGCTGTGGGCGCTCGGCTACGGCCTGGCATGCGCGTATTTCGTGCCGCGCCTCGGTGCCGTCGGCAGCCGCCAGGCCGATGCGCGCGCGCTGATGACGGGCCGCATCACCGACGCGTACTCGAACATCACGACCGTGAAGCTGTTCTCGCACACGCGGCGCGAAGCCGACCACGCGCGCCGCGCGATGGAAGCGTTCAAGGCGACCGGCGACGCGCAGATGCGGCTCGTCAGCGCGTTCGAGGTCGTCAACCACCTGCTGTCGACATTGCTGCTGGTCGGCTCGACCGGCCTCGCGCTGGTTCTGTGGATGCACGGCGAAGTGAGCGCGGGCGTCGTTGCGGCCGTGATCGCGATGGCGCTGCGCCTGTCGAGCTATTCGCACTGGATCATGTGGGAGATGACCGAGCTGTTCGAGAACGTCGGCACGATCCAGGACGGCATCAACACGCTGACGAAGAAGCACAGCGTGGTCGACGCGCCCGATGCGACACCGCTCGCGGTGCAGCGCGGCGGGATCGTGTTCGACAACGTGCAGTTCGCGCACGAGGACAACGACCGTGCCGTGTTCGACGGGCTGAACCTGACGATCCGGCCCGGCGAGCGGATCGGCCTGATCGGCCGCTCGGGCGCCGGCAAATCGACGCTCGTGAACCTGCTGCTGCGCTTCTACGACGTGGGCGGCGGCACGATCCGGATCGACGGGCAGGACATCGCGCACGTGACGCAGGACAGCCTGCGCAGCGCGATCGGGATGGTCACGCAGGATACGTCGCTGCTGCACCGGACGATGCGCGAGAATCTGCTGTACGGGCGCCCCGACGCGACCGAGCGCGAGATGCACGACGCGGCCGTGCGCGCGGAAGCGTCCGAGTTCATCGACCGGTTGCGCGACCGCCACGGGCGCAGCGGCTACGACGTCGAGGTCGGCGAGCGCGGCGTGAAGCTGTCGGGCGGCCAGCGGCAGCGCGTCGCGATCGCGCGCGTGATGCTCAAGGACGCGCCGATCCTCGTGCTCGACGAGGCCACCAGTGCGCTCGATTCCGAAGTCGAAGTCGCGATCCAGCGCAGCCTCGACGGCCTGATGCACGGCAAGACGGTGATCGCGATCGCGCACCGGCTGTCGACCATCGCGGCGATGGACCGGCTGATCGTGCTCGACGAAGGGCGCATCGTCGAGGAAGGCACGCACCAGCAGCTGCTGCAGGCTGGCGGCATTTATGCGGCGCTGTGGACGCACCAGAGCGGCGGGTTCCTCGGTGAAACGGCCGACGCGGAAGGCGCGGAGCAATAGGCGGAACCGCTGTGGCAACATGGCGGCGCAGCGATCGTCGGCGGATTCGGCCGCGATCGCTTCCCCGCCGGCCGGCCGCCATCACCCGGCTTCCTGCCGCCCGACGCAGATCCTCGGAGTTCCCATGACCACGCGACCGGATATCGCCACTGCGCTCGACGCGCCCGATTCGGTGCTCGACGAAGCCGAGCAGCGATTCGTGAACCAGATTCGCCAGCACGGATGGTTCCGCACGGAAGTGTTTGCGGAAGGAGACGATCCCGGGTTCTCGTTCACGACCGGGCTGTGGGTCAACCACGGCTTTCCGGAAATCATCGTGTTCTCGTTGCCGGCGCGCGTCGTCCACGACGTGCTGTGGGACGTCTACCGGATGGTCGCGTCCGGCACGCCGCCCCCGGTCGGCGAAGTCACCGCATCCGTCTACGCCAACGCGAACGCGCTCCTCATGCCGGTCGGGAAAGCCCACTACGAAGCCCATCTCGGCTGGAACCGCTGGTTCTACGGCAACGACGACTTCCCGTGCGTCCAGCTGCTGTGGCCGGACCGCAACGGGATCTTTCCGTGGCAGCCTGAAGCGGACGACGCGTTGAATGCCGCGCAGCCGCGGCTGTTCGTGCCGGGCGACGATCGACACTGATCCGCGCACGGGATCGCGCGGCACGCCGCAAGCGTGCCGCGCCGCCCCAGGCTACAACCGCACGACCGTCGACTTCAGCTCGGTGTACTTGTCGAGCGCATGCAGCGACTTGTCGCGGCCATTGCCCGACAGCTTGTAGCCGCCGAACGGGAAGTTCATGTCATCGCTGCCGTCGCCATAGCAGTTGACCCACACGGTGCCCGCGCGCAGCCGTCGTGCCACCGCATGCGCGGTCGAGAGATCGGCCGACCAGACCGCCGCGGCCAGTCCATACTCGGTGTCGTTGGCGATCCGCACGGCCTCGTCGACATCGTCGAACACGATCACCGACAGCACCGGCCCGAAGATTTCCTCGCGCGCGATCTTCGCGTCCGGCTTCACCTCGAACACCGTCGGCTCGACATAGAACCCGCCCGTCTCCTCGCGCACGCGCGCGCCGCCCGTGACGAGCTTGCCTTCGTCGCGTCCGGCGCCGATGTACCCCATCACGCGATCGAGCTGCGTGCGATCGACGATCGCCCCCATCGTCACCGACGGATCGAGCGGATGCCCGGGCGCGAAGCGCCGCGACGCATCGACCAGCTTCGCGACGAATGCGTCCTTGATGTCGCGATGCACGAGCAGCCGCGATCCGGCGGTGCACACTTCGCCCATGTTGAAGAAGATCGCGTCGGCGGCCGCCTGCGCGGCGCGGTCGAGATCGGGGCAATCGCGCAGCACGATGTTCGGCGACTTGCCGCCGAGTTCGAGCCACACGCGCTTCAGGTTCGACTGCGCGGCACACGCCATGATCTGCTGCCCCGTGCGCGTCGACCCCGTAAACGCGATGCAATCCACGTCGCGGTGCAGCGCGAGCGCCTTGCCCGGCTCCGCGCCGCCCGGCACGACGCTGAACACCCCGGGCGGCACGCCGGCGTCGCACGCGAGCTGCGCGACACGGATCGCGGTGAGCGGCGATTTCTCCGACGGCTTCAGCACGACGCTGTTGCCGGCCGCGAGCGCCGGCGCGAATTTCCACGCGGCCATCAGCAGCGGGAAATTCCACGGCACGACGGCCGCGACGACGCCGATCGGCTCGCGCGTGACGAGCCCGACCAGATGATGGTCGACCGGCGCGACTTCGCCGCCGACCTTGTCGATCGCCTCCGCATACCAGTCGACGCAATGCGCGGCGGCCGGCACGTCGATCGCCGTGGTATCGGCGATCGGCTTGCCGGTGTCGAGCGTCTCGAGCAGCGCGAGTTCGTCGCGATGCTCGCGCATCAGCGCGGCCCAACGCTGCAGCACCGCCTTGCGGGCGCGCGGGTTCATGCCGGCCCAGCTCTGCGCGTCGAACGC
>NZ_JAAGPG010000216.1:0-13801 GCF_017104665.1 Burkholderia sp. Se-20378
CGGCCGTCTGCGCGCTCGGCCTGAACCGGCTGGCCGACGCGGAAGCGTGGTGGCGGCGCGCGATCGACGCGATGCCGGCGTTCGAACCGCCATACGACGGCCTCGGCGCGCTGCTTGTATCGCAAGGGCGCCTGTCCGACGCCGCGGCGCTCCTGCGTCGGCAGCTCGCGTCCGTCGCGCCGTTGCGGGCGTCGCATCATCACCGGTTCGGCAAGGTGCTCGAAGCGCTCGGCCGGCTCGACGAAGCCGAACAGGCGCTCGGGCAGGCGTTGCTGATCGAGCCGCAGGCGGTCGACGTGCTGACCGATCTCGGCAACCTGCTGCGCGTCCTCGGCCGGCAGGCCGAGGCGGAACTCGCGTACCGGCTCGCCATCGCCGTACGCGCCGACTACGTGCTCGCGCACGCCAATCTCGGCGCGATCCTCGTCGACATGCAGCGGCTGCCGGAAGCGGAAACGGCCAGCCGTCAGGCGCTCGCTCTGTGCCCGGATCACCCGGAGGCGCACTACAACCTCGGCGTCGCGCTGCAGAATCTCGATCGCCTGCCCGAAGCGGAAGCGGCCTATCGCGATGCGATCCGTTGCCGTCACGGCCTGCCGCAACCGCACAACAATCTCGGCTGCGTCCTGCGCGCGCAGGGCCGCCACGACGAAGCGATGGCGGTTTTCGCCGATGCGTTGTCGCTCGCGCCGGACATGGCCGAAGTGCACTACAACCTGGGCACCACGTTCGCGTATGCCGGCCGCCACGACGACGCCGAACGCGCGTATCGCCGCGCGCTCGAGCTGCGCGCGGACTATGGCGATGCGCGCTTCGGCCTGGCGACGCTGCTGCTCGGCCTGGGCCGGTTCGACGAAGGCTGGCGGCGCTACGAATCGCGCTACGAGCAATCGACATTCGTGCACCGCCGGACCCGTGAAGTGTTGCGGTGTGCACAATGGCAAGGCGAGCCGCTCGCCGGCAAGACGCTGCTCGTCTGGCAGGAAGACGGCCTGGGTGACATGCTGCAGTTCAGCCGCTATTTCACGGAATTCGGCGCGCGGCACGCGGCGCGCGTGGTGTTCGCGTGTCAGCCCGCGCTGCATCGGCTGATGGAGACGGTCGACGGCGTCGACGCGGTGCTCGATCACGAGGCGGCGACCGCACAGGCGGCGCAGTTCGATTACTGGACGAGCCTGCTGAGCGCACCGATGCACGCGGGCACGACGCTCGACACGATTCCGCCGCCGGTGCGGCTCGCGCCCGACCCGGTTCGCGTCATGCGCTGGCGCACGCGCCTCGATGCGCTGCCGGCCGGCCCGCGCGTCGGCCTCGTGTGGAAGGGCAACCCGAAGCATCACAACGATGCGCACCGCTCGCTGCCGTCACTTGCGTTGTTGACGCCGCTATGGAGCGTCGCAGGCGTGAATTTCGTGAGCCTGCAGAAGGGGCAGGGCGAGGACGAGGCGCGCCAGGCGCCGGGCGGCCTGCCGTTGCTGCACCTGGGTTCGGAGATCGACGATTTCGCGGATACGGCAGCGATCGTCGCGCAACTCGATCTCGTCGTGTGCGTCGACACGTCCACCGCGCATCTGGCCGCGTCGCTCGGCAAGCCGTGCTGGGTGCTGCTGCCGAATCAGGACGTGGACTGGCGCTGGATGCACGACCGCGACGATTCGCCGTGGTATCCGGGCACGGTGCGGTTGTTCCGCAGAGGGCGCGACGACACCTGGATCCAGATGGCCGAGCGCTTGCGCGAGGCGTTTGCCGCGCATTTCGCGGAAAGTCGCGCGACGGCGGGCGAGACTGTCCCTGCCGCTTGAAGCGACGACGCGTGCCGCGCGCGCATGGCGGCACGTCATACTGCGGGAAACGCGGCGATGGCAACGCCGCCCCTGCTTTTCAGATCAATCGAGGGCCTCGTGGAAAACATCGTCATCGTCGGCTCGTCCGGTCACGCCAGGGTCGTGATCGACATCGTCGAACAGGCCGGCCAATACCGGATCGTCGGGTTGATCGATTCGTTCCGGTCGCGCGGCGAGACGACGCTCGGCTACCCGGTGCTGGGCGCCGAGCGTGACCTGCCGCACCTGATCGACGTGCACGGGATCACCGGGCTGCTGGTTGCGATCGGCGACAACCACGCGCGCGAGAAAGTGACGGCCGATCTTGCGGCCCTCGTGCCCGATTTGCCGTGCGTGTCGGCGGTGCATCCGGCCGCGTGCGTCGGCAAAGCGTCGACGATCGGCGCGGGCACGGTCGTGATGGCCGGCGCGGTGATCAATCCGTGCTGCACGATCGGCAGCGGGTGCATCGTCAACACGAACGCCTCGCTCGACCACGATGGGATGATGGGGGATTTCTCGAGTCTTGCGCCGGGCGTCGTCACCGGCGGCAACTGCCGGATCGGCCACGGCGCGGCGATCGGCCTCGGTGCGATGCTGCGGCACCGGATCGTGGTGGGCGAGCACAGCGTTGTCGGGGTGGGCTCGGTCGTATTGCACGACGTCGAGCCGTACACGGTCGCGTACGGCAATCCGGCCCGCCGGGTCCGCGCACGCGCGGCCGGCGAGCGTTACCTGTAGACGCCGCGCGTCAGCGCGCGATCAGCTCGACGATACGGCGGACCATGTCGTCGGTGAGCGCCGGGTAGATCGGCAGGCACAGCACCTTGCGCGAGGCCTCGGAGGCGACGGGCAGGTTGTCACGGTTGGCCGACGGCAGCCCGCGATACATCGGGAATTCCGAAATCAGCGGATGGAAGTAGCGGCGCGCATACACGTCGTAGCTGCGCAGCTTCTGGTACAGCGCATCGCGGTCGATCGGATAGTCTTCGTCGACGAGGATCGCGAAATACGCGTGGTTCGCGACGGTCTGGTCGCCGAGCGGCACGCAGCGGATGCCGCGCACGTCGCTCAGCAGCGAGCGGTACAGCGTGTCGATTTCGCGGCGGCGCGCGAGTGCGCCGTCGATGTGCTGCAACTGCAGCATCCCGAAGGCGGCGTTGATCTCGCTCATCTTGCCGTTGATGCCGGGCGCGACGACCGTGACTTCGTCGACGAAACCGAAGTTCTTCAGGTGGTCGATCCGTTGCTTGGTCTTCGCGTCCGGGCAGATGATCGCGCCGCCTTCGAACGTGTTGAACACCTTCGTTGCGTGGAAGCTCAGCACCGACAGATCGCCGTGGGTGAGGATGCTGCCGCCGGCGTTCTGCACGCCGAACGCATGCGCGGCGTCATAGATCACGCGCAGGTTGTAGTTGTCGGCGATCTTCTGGATGGCCTCGACGTCGCACGGATTGCCGTAGCAGTGCACGGGCATGATCGCGGTGGTCTGCGGCGTGATCGCCGCCTCGATGCGCGCGGGGTCCAGGTTGAGCGTGCCGGGCGTGACGTCGACGAACACCGGCTTGATGCCGTTCCACAGCAGCGAATGCGCGGTGGCGACGAACGAGTACGGCGTCGTGATCACTTCGCCGTTGATGCGCAGCGCCTGCAGCGCGGTGACGAGCGCGAGGGTGCCGTTCGCGAACAGCGACAGGTGCGGCACGCCGAGGTATTCGCACAGCGCGCGCTCGAACTGCTGGTGGAACGGGCCGCCGTTGGTCAGCGTGCGGCTCTCCCAGATCTTCTCGAGGTACGGGAGGAATTCGTCGAGCGGCGGCAGGTGCGGCTGCGTGACGTAGATGCGTTCGTGCGGCAGTTGCGCGACGGACGACGCGGGCAGGCTGGCGGTCATGATGGTCTCTCTCGATCTTGACGTGAGGTTCAGGCCTTGGCCGTGGCCTGTGCGGTCGCCGTGTCGTCGAACAGCGGCGTATCGAATGCGATGGCGGGTTCGCCAGCGCACCAGCGGGTCCACATCGTGCGCAGCGCCGACGACAGCCCGGCCGCGACGACAGCCGGCCGGAACGCGGCGGATTCCGCGCAGCGAGCGCGCAGGCCGGCGCGAAGCGCCTGCAGCGCGGCGGTGTCGCGGCCGAGCGCGAGCGCCCTCGCGACGAAATCGTCCTCGTCCGTCGCGATGTACGCGTCGAGCCCGACGTGCTGCAGCCAGCCCGCGCTCCCGCGCCCGGCCATCGTCGCGCCGGGGATCGTCACGGTCGGCACGCCCATCCACAGCGCATTCAGCGTCGTCGTCGAGCCGGTGTACGGGAACGCGTCGAGACAGAGGTCGACGCCGTGATGCTGCTGCATGTAGACGGGGATGTTCGAGCGCCGGTGGAACGTCAGGCGGCCGGCATCAATGCCGGAGGCTGCGAACCATTCGGTCAGCGTCTGCTGGTCGCCGTTGTTGCCGATCGCGCCGAGCGCCATGCGCGCGGTCGGGTCCGCCTGGAGCACACGCGCCCAGACCTTGATCACGTGCGGGCTCAGCTTGTTCAGGCGGTTGAAGCTTGCGTACGTCGTATAGCCGTTGTGCAGCGCCGGCAGTACGTTGACGGGCGGGCAGTTCGGCGGAGGCATGAACGGTGCGATCGCGGGCAGCCGCACGATCTGCTCGACGAACTGATCGTCGAACGCGCCGTGCGGCGCGACGAAGCGGTCCGTCAGGTAGTAGTCCATCTGGCTGAGGCCGGTCGTGGCCGGATAGCCGATCCACGACGCCTGAACCGGCGCCGCGCGCTGCGCCAGCGCGACGAGCCGGTTGCGGCCGGTATGGCCCGACAGGTCGATCACGATGTCGATGCCGTCGTTGCGCACGCGTTCGAGGAAGGCCTGATCGCTCATGCTGGCGACGTTGCGCCAGGTCGTGGCATGGGCCTTGAAGCGCTCGGACGTCAGATCTTCCTCGAGATAATTGTGATAGAAGTGCATCGCAATGCCGGGGTCGGCCGCGAGATGCTCGATCACGGGCACGGCGTACGAGGCGACCGCGTGGCTGAACAGGTCACCCGACACGAAGCCGACATGCAGCTTGCGTGCCGGGTCGCGCGGGTTCGAGAACACCGCCGCGCGCTTGCGCTTGTGGTTGTCGTAGCGCAGGCCGAACTTGCGGTGTTCCGCAAGGAGCGCCTGCGGACTGAAGTCGGTGCTGTGCGCGATACAGAACAGCATGCTGCTGTGGGTGACACTGTCGGTCGGATTGATTTCGATCGCGCGTTTCAGCCAGCCTATCGCTTCCTGAGTTGCACCCAGTTCGAGCAGCACGAAGCCGAGCGTGCCGCACGGCGCGGCGACGCCCGGCGCGAGCTCGACTGCGCGCCGGCAGGCTGCGATCGCTTCATCCGAGCGGCGCAGCGCGAACAGCACGAGACCGTGAATCCGCATGGCTTCCGGGTGATCGGGCTGAAGCACGCGCAGGCGCTTGCACTGCTCGTCGGCTTCCGCGAGACGGTTCATCACCCGCAGCGTATCGGCGAGCAGGATGCGCACGAGCACTTCATCCGGCAGCAATTCGACCGTGCGATAGCCTGCCTCGACCATCTCCGCGAAGCGGCCTTCCCGGTGATGCGATGCGGACAGCGCGCGCCAGCATGCGCCATCTTCCGGGTAGTCGGCGACCAGTTGCCGCGCAAGCGCCGTGGCTTCCGCGTGCTTGTTCTTGTCGAACAGCGCCGCGTGCTTTTGCAGCAGCGTCTGATTGGGGCGACGGACAGGCTTGCCGGAGCCGCTCTGCCCGGCCGGGCCGGCCGCGGTTTCCAGGACGATCGCCGTGTCGATGCCGCTCGGGGCGATGGCGACCGCTGCAGTCGCGAGCACGACGTCGGGCGACGCCAATTGCGCGATCAGTCCGTCGAGTGCCGAACCGTGCACGCCGCGCTGCTGCGCGATTTCGACCGCGATCCACGCGGCGGCCGTTTGCCCGCTGCGATGCAGTGCATGAATGTAGCTGACCCAATAGAAGCCGTTGTCCGGGTTCGCGCCGATGGCGGCTTCGAAATGCGGTACCGCGTCAGCCGGATGGCCCGTATCGACCATCAGGACTGCGAGGTTGTAATGCGCGTCGCCATGCGTGGGCAACGCGTCGAGGATGGCCTCGTACAGCGCCCGGGCGTCGTCGAACGCGCCGCTGCGCTGGCGCTCGAGCGCGTTGTCCATGACGAGCGCAATGTCCTGCGCAAGCTGCTGTTCAGGCGTGAGCGCGGCGGAGGCGGGCAGTTCGGTCGAGAACATGATGAAATCTGCGGAAAGTCGGTCGATACCATTATGGGTAGCGTGCCGCCGCGCCGATGCCGCGAGGTGACGGGAAAAGCCGGGTTAGTTTGGCCGATTGAACGGTCGGCCGAAGCAGAGGCGGCGCGGTGGGTGGCGCCCCAAAAAAAACGCCCGCACGAGGCGGGCGGAGGCGAACGAGCACGCCCTCACTTCAGCGCGTAGTTCTTGTTGTCAGGTTGGTGCGCCGGCGCCGGCAGTGGTGCGGCGCCAGGCGCGCGTCAGCGGCTCGCGACGCTCTGGTACTGGCCGACGGCCTGCACGCGGCCCATCGCCGCCCGGTATTCGTCCGTCAGCTCCTGCTGCGCGCGTTGCGCGTCGGCGAAGATGCGTTCGTTGCTGGCCTGGATCCGGCGGACCGCGGCGATGCCGGCCGGCGGCTGGTCGGCTGCGAGCGACGCGACGAGCGGCTCGCGCAGGTCGACGAGGCGCGCCGCCTCGATCCAGTCGGCCATCGCGGCCGCATGCTCGATCGCGTCGGTGAGCGCCTCGAGTTGGGCGATCAGTTCGGTCTGTTGCATCGTGGCTCTCCCGTCCGGCTAGCGATCAGCTCTTGTTGCTCGACAGTGCGCCGGCACTGTTCGTGCCGCCGAACAGCTGCGTCAGGTACTGCGAGTTGCTGTTCATCGTCGCCATCAGCGTGTTGAGCGCGGTGAACTGCGCCTGGTACTGACTGGTCAGCTGCGCGGTGTAGTTCGACAGGTTCGTCTGCTGCGTGGCGACGCTCGTCAGGTCGTTGTTGAGCGCCGTTGTGCGGGCGGCGATCATCCCGCCCGTCTGCGTGTAGTTCGTGATGTCGGTCGTCAGCTGCTGGCCGATCCCGTTCGTCGAGTTGAACAGCGATGCGACGCCGGTCGGGTTGCTCTGCAGCGCGGAGTTGAGCGCCGTGTTGTCGACCTGCAGCGTGCCGTCGGCCTGCAGCGTGACGCCGATCGACGCGAGGTTGACCGTCGAGCCGTTGCTGCCGACGCCGCTCGCGACGACCGTTGCGAGCGCGTTGCGGATCGTGTTCAGCGTCGAGTCGCCGAGCAGCGGGCCTTGCGACGACGCGCCGGACGAGAAGCTCGACAGCGTGTTCATCGTCGTGACGAGCGTGTTGTAGAGCGTCACGAAGTTGTTGATCGTCGAGGCCTGGGTCTTCGTGTCGGTGGCGATCGTCAGCGTCTGCGTCGTGCCGGCGGCGGCCGAGGTCAGGTTCACCGTGACGCCGGTGATCGCGCTCGTCACGGTGTTGCTCGCGCTCGTTGCGGCGATGCCGTTGATCGTGAACGTGGCGTCCTGCGCGGCCGTGCTCTGCTTCCACGCGGCGCTGCTGTTCGCGGACGTAATGGACGATTGGCCGCCCGTCGTGCTGGCCGTCGACGTGACGCCGAGGCTGGACAGGCCGTTGTCGCCGGACACGTTGCTGACCGCGACGCCGATCGTGTTCGCCGCGCCGGTCGGCGTCGAGCTGAGCACGAGGTGGGCGCCGTCGCTGCCGTTGACGACCGACGCGACGATGCCCGGGTTGCCGGTCGTGTTGTTGATCGCGGCGGCGATGCCGGACAGCGTGTTGTTGGCGCTGTTCACGTTGACCGTGAACGACTGGCTGCCGAGCGACAGCGTCATCGTGCCGGTGCCGAGCGCCGTCGACGCGCCGAACGCGGCCGACGACAGCGACTGCGACGTCGCGATCTGCGTGGTGTTGATCGAATAGCTGCCGGCGACGGCGCCCGCGCCAGCGGTCGCGGTAATGCCGGTACCGCTCATGGTCGCGGTGAAGGTGTTCTGCAGCGAGCCGTTGGACAGCGTCGTGACGCCGGCCTGGAGTGCGCTCAGCGCTGCCGAAAGGGCGCCGTACGCGGAAATCTGGGTGTTGTCGCTGGACTGCTGCGCGGTGAGCGCGGCGGCCTGACCGGCGACCTTCGCATTGACGAGTGCCGTCACGAGCGAGTTGACGTCCATCGACGAGTTGCCGGTCGAACCGCTGATGATCGATTGGGCGGCTTGCTGCAGCGCGCTGTTGGCCGAGCTGTTGGCGGCGGTGACGGCGGGATTGATCGTCGACATCGTAGTGCTCCGTGCGGCGGGTGATCCGTGAATCGGGGGATGAGGGCCTGGCGGCGGGGCGGGGCCCCGCGCGCCAAGCGCTTGCGGCCGGGCCGCGCATTACGCGGGGCCCGGCCGTGGGTTGCTACTCGATTACTGCAGGAGCTTCAGGACCTGCTGCGGCAGCGAGTTTGCCTGTGCCAGCACCGAGATGCCAGCTTGTTGCAGCACCTGGTTCTTCGACATGTTCGCCGTTTCCTGCGCGAAGTTCGCGTCGGTGATCTGCGACTGTGCCGACGACAGGTCGGTCGATTCTGCCTGCTGTGCCGTTGCGATTGCCGTGAAACGGTTTTGTGCCGCGCCCAGTTGTGCCTGGACGTTGTTCACCGTTTGCAGCGCGTTGTCGATCGACACCATCGCGACGTTTGCACCGCTGACCGTGCTGATGTCGAGGCCCGACACGGTTGCCGGCTTGTTGACGGCGTTGATCTGCGCGACGGCGTTCGTGATCGCGGTGAGCGACGCTGCCGACATGCTCGAGCTGGTTGCGCCCGTTTGGATCGACAGTGCGCCGACTGCCGCGCCCGTGCCGGTCGTTGCGTTTGCGCCGAACACGGACTGGGCAACGGTTTGCGAGATCGCCCCACCGTTCTGGTCGGTGAACGTGTAGCCACCTTGGCCGTCCGACAGCACGTTGATCGCGGTGATCGCTGCGCCCGACGACGTGTACGCGCCGGCGTTGTCGAGGGTCAGGCCCGTCACCGTGCCGACCGTCTGGCCCTTCTGCACCAGGCCGCCGCCGATCTTCGCAGCCGACATGCTTTGGCTCAGGTCCAGCGAAATCGTCTGGCCGACGTTTGCGCCGACCTGGAACGACACGATGCCTGCGTTACCGTTCAGGATGTTCGTGCCGTTGTACGTCGTTTGCGACGCGATACGGTTCACTTCCTGGATCTGCTGCGAGACTTCCTGTTGCAGTGCTGCCTGGTCGGTCGAGGACATCGTGCCCGTCGATGCCTGAACGGCCAGCTGGCGGATACGCTGCAGGCTGTTCGTCAGCGACGACAGTGCGCTCGATGCCGTTTGAATCATCGACACGCCGTCGTTCGCGTTCGACACGCCCTGGTTCAGACCGTTGATCTGGGTCTGCATACGGGTCGAGATCGCGAGACCTGCTGCATCGTCTGCTGCGCTGTTGATACGCTTACCCGACGACAGGCGGGTGATTGCCTGCGACAGGGCGTTTTGCGAGCCGTTGAGGTTCTGCTGTGCAACCAGCGAGTTGATGTTGCTGTTAATTCCGAGCATGGAAATTCTCCTGTTTAAGCCGAAAGCCCTGAAAAGCCGTTTTGGCGTCGGCGGAAGCACTCGTTCATTGCTGGCCGCCTCAGAGCAGGATTTCGGCGTACCAAAACAAAACTTGAGGGGCGCGTTGAGATTCGGCCCGATTTTTTATCCTTCTTTGTCATTTCGGACGGGCTCCGGCGCGACATCGGATGAATGGGGCCAGAGAATGGCCCAACCACGCAGTCGTTCGCCTGTGCCCACGCGATCGACAAAAGGGTGGTTTTGTCTGTGATTCCCTGCTATGATGGCGGGCTGAATTGAGATTTCTGTCAAGCCTCTGCCGTTTTCGGCATGTCTGCTGGCAGTCAAACGCGGCGCTGCACGCGGCTTGTGAAGCGTACTCGCGGTGCTTTCCGCCTCTCTTTTCCGGCCTCCGAGGCCGTATTTCCGCTCGTTTCGCCTGTTTGTGGGGACGCTCGGATGGCCGGTGCGTGGCGCTTGGCCGCTACGTTTTTGACCGTTTAAGCAATTTAGGAACGACATGACGACGATTCTTCTGAAAGAAAACGAGCCGTTCGAAGTGGCGATTCGCCGCTTTCGCCGTGCTATCGAAAAAAATGGCCTGATCGCTGAACTGCGCGAACGCCAGTCCTACGAAAAGCCGACCGCAGTCCGCAAGCGCAAGAAGGCAGCAGCCGTCAAGCGCCTGCACAAGCGCCTGCGCAGCCAGATGCTGCCGAAGAAGCTCCACTAAGAGCGTCTTACGGTTCGCCGCGAAACGGCGGAGCGTGCTTCGAAAGAAGCCGCTCCGCCGTTTTGCTTTTGGGATCCGGGAAAATCCCGAGGCCCCCGAGACCGCTAAGGTGCGGCCGTTCTGGCTGACGGCCGGCGGTTTGCGGCCGCCGGCCCATCGTTCAGAAGTCGATCTTCGCGTTCAGGCTCACCGTGCGCGGGTCGCCCGGCTTCACGTAGTCCGCGTACTGGTATTCCCAGTAACGGCGGTTCAGCACGTTGTCGATCGACGCGCGCAGCGTCACGTCGTGGCGGCCGACCCGCGTCAGGTAGCGCGCGCCCGCGTTGACGACGAGAAAGCCCGGCGCGTCGAGGCCGCCGGCCGCGCGCAGCGGCGTCGCACCGGTGAATTTCGCATCGACGCCGAGCGTCAGCCCCGGCACGCCCGGCACCGCATAGCCGATGTCGCCGGCGAGCACGAAACGTGGCGCGCCCGCGACCCGGTTGCCGTTGTTGCCGATCCCGTTCGCGTACCACGCGTCGAGCAGCATCGCGTCGACGCCCGCGTTCCAGCGCGCGCCCAATTTCGCGCGCGCGCCGAATTCGATCCCCTGGATGATCGATTTGCCGTCCTGCACGTAGACATTCGCGGCGTTCGCATACTCGGCGCTGCGTTCGATGCGGAACAGCGCGGCCGTCGCGCTCCAGCGCGCGTGCTCGCTCTTGATCCCCAGCTCGTATTGCTTGCTGCGCAGCGGCTTGAGCATCTGGCCGGCGTTCGCGTAGACGTCGTTCACGCGGCTGCCGGGCTCGAGCGATTCGGCGTAGCTCGCGTACGCGGTGGTGGTCGGCGCGAGCTTGAACATCACCGCGAACGTCGGCGTCACGACGCCGTTCTGGCGGTAGCCGGGATCCTCGACGCCGCTCGCCTGGAACGAGCGCTGCTCGTAGTTCATGTAGCGCACGCCGGCGAGCACCGACCACCGTTCGGTGAGCTGCACGGTGTCGCTCGCGAACAGCGATTTCTGCACGATCTCGCTCGTGCGGTACTGGACGAAGCCGTGCGGGCTGTCATAGCGGTACGGGTTCGGCGCATACAGGTTGCCGGCGCCGAGCGGCACGAACACGCTGTTCGCCGAATAGTCGTTCGCCTGCTTCTGCCACGACGCACCGAGCACGATCTGGTGGCTGAACGGGCCCGTGCGTACCTTGCCCTCGACCATCGCGCGCCACTGGCTGAAGCGGTGATCCTCCATCCCGACGTAGCGGCTGTCGGTGTAGTTGCCGGCCGCGTCCTGCAGATAGAGCGTGCTTTCGTTGCGGCGGCGCGTCGCCTTGCTGTAGCTGTACGCGACGTCGAGCTGCCAGTCGGGCGCAAGCTGGTATTGCAGCCCGGCCGTATAGAGCTGCAGGTTCGTGTTCAGGTACTGGTCCTTGCCGCCGAGGTTCGTCGTACCGCCGCTGATCGTCGCGGGCAGTGCGCCGCCCGGGTAGCTGCCGGTGAAGATTGACGGCGTCTGGCCCGTCGTGCGGCGGTCCTGGTACAGCGCGCCGAACGTCACCGACAGGTCGCGCGTCAGGTTCGCCTGCAGCGCGAGCGATACGCTGTCGCGGCGGATGTTGCCGTCGTTGTAGGTCTTGCCTTCCTCGTGCGTCGCGTTCAGCCGCGCGCCGAACATGCCGTTCGGCCCGAAGCGCTGGCCGAGATCGACGTGCTCGGTCCACACGCTGGTGCTCCGGTAGCCGACGTCGACGCTGCGTACCGGTTCGCCGCCAGGCTGCTTCGTCACGTAGTTGACGACGCCGCCGGGCGTCACGAAGCCGTACAGGAAACCGCCGAGCCCCTTCAGCAGCTCGACGCGATCGAGCTGTTCGTACGGCATCGTGATCCCGTACGTGACGAACGGCAGCCCGTCGATCTTGTAGCCGTTCTGCCAGTCGAGCTGCATGCCGCGCACGGTCATGTAGCTGGCCCACGCGCTGTACGCGCCGCTGTTGTCGGACACCGATGCGTCGTTCGCGAACACGTCGCCGAGCTTGTACGGCTGGCGTGCCTCGAGCTCCTCCGACGTGACGATCGTCGTCGAGAACGGCGTGTCGAGCTGGCGGCGCGTGCCGAGCGCGCCGGTGGAGATCGTGTCGGTCAGGTGCTGCGGCGAATCGTGCGCAGCGGTGACGTTGATGGCCGGCAACGCCGTGGCGCCGCCGGGCGAATCATCCGCGTGCGCGAGCGACGCGGCAAGGCAGGCAAGGGCGGCGGCCACGCGACGTGGGCGGACGGGAGGGCGGGCGAGGCAGACGGTCATGGTGGATGAGTAAAAATGCAAGTAAGAATCATTCGCATTGCGATAAAATGTCGCGCATCGTATCAAAACCCGTCGAACGCGCAACAATTCCATGCCGCGTGCAAGGGCATCCGGTCTCGCCAGTGGCGGCCGGCCGGCTCGTGCGCGGCGCCTGACCTCAAATGACCTGCATCCCGTTGAACCGGGGCCGCTCGTGCCGGCCCGCTTTCCCTTCGCAGTGCGCGCGATGAATGCGTTCCTGCGACCGTTTCTCGTCCGCCTGCATCGCTGGTTCGGCCTCGCGATCGCGCTGTTTCTATTCGTCGCGGGCCTCACCGGCGCGCTGATCGCGTGGGATCACGAACTCGACGCGGCACTGAACCCGGACTTCTACACAGCCCGCAGCGATGCGGCGCCGCTTGATCCGCTCGCGCTTGCGACGCGCATCGAGGCCGCCGACCCGCGCGTGCAGGTGACCTATCTGCCGCTCGCGATCGAGCCGGGGCACACGCTGCAGGCGGGCGTGATGCCGCGCACCGATCCGGCAACCGGTCAGCCGTACGCGCTCGACTTCAGCCAGATCGCCGTCGATCCCGCGACCGGTGCGGTGCAGGGCCGCCGCGAATGGGGCGCGCTGTCGGTCGCGCGGCTCGACCTGATGCCGTTCATCTACCGGCTGCATTACTCGCTGTTCCTGCCCATGGTTGGCGGGATCAACTTCGGGTTCTGGGTGATGGGCATCGTCGGCATCGTGTGGGCAATCGACAGCCTGATCGCGCTGGTGCTCGCGTTTCCGAACCTGAAGAGCTGGCGCAAGTCGTTCGCGTTCCGCGTGCGGCGCGGCGGCTATCCACTGGTGTTCGACCTGCACCGCTCGGGCGGCGTGTGGGTGTGGGGGCTGCTGCTGGTCGTCGCGATCACGTCGATCTCGATGAATCTCGCCGTGCCCGTCGTGCGGCCGCTGGTATCGCTGGTATCGCCGCTCGCCGAGACGCCGTACACGAATCCCGAGCACTTCCCGCCCGCCGCGCCGGGCAGCAAGATGCTGCCGCGCGAGCGGATCGTCGAGATCGCGCGCGCGGCCGGGCGCGACGCGGGGATCGACGCGCCGCCCGGCGCGCTGCTGTTCGCACCGGCGATGAATGCCTATGCGGTCGGGTTCTTCACGCCCGGCAACGACCACGGCGACGTCGGGCTCGGCAACGCGTGGCTTTATTGGGATGCCGTGACCGGCAAGCCCGTCGCCGCCCAGGTGCCGGGCCGGGGCTCGGCCGGCGACCTGTTCATGCAGGCGCAGTTTCCGCTGCACTCGGGGCGGATCGCCGGCGTCGCGGG
>NZ_JAAGPG010000019.1:0-240 GCF_017104665.1 Burkholderia sp. Se-20378
TTGTTGTTTTAGATTGATGAGATGTATCTATATGGTACTCATGTGTTGAGTTTACGTCAGACGTGTGCACTTATGTGCATGTGATGTTAGATGAATATGTACTGTATAGTCTGTGTACGAATTAAGTATATTTATATATTTTGTTAGTATGTCCAGGTGTGCACTCTGTCTACTTATGTTTTTTTTGTGTTCTTGTTAATTTGAATATATGTTGTTGTTTTTTTTTTTTTTTTAAGGATC